>CATMOP010000008.1 GCA_950072225.1 uncultured Nitrospina sp. | reverse complement strand
AAATTTTACGAACCTGCTGGACAATTTTGGAATTTCCCACCACGGCGGTTCCTTCTTCAATGCTGGCGCGGCTACCCGCGAAGTTCGCAAAACGGCCCCCAGCCTCCTGAACCAGGATTTTACAAGGGGCGTAGTCCCATATTTTGGCAAGCGGGTCCACCATCACATCCACAACACCTCTTATTGCCATTAAGTGACCAAACGCATCGGGGTAGGTTCTCACGATCCCGGCTTCCTGGTTCAGGCGGTTGAAAAGGAAGGTGCATTTTTCGCTACGAAAACAATAATGGTCTGCCACTGCGACAAAAGCTCCTTTTAGGCGGGACTGTGAAGAAACTCTAAGCCGCTGTCCATTTGCAAAGGCACCTTTTCCTTTTACTGCCCACGCAGTTTCCCCCAGGGCCGGGAGTTCGATGATGCCCAAAACCGGTTCCCTCTTGTGCAGGAGGGCTATCATGGATGCGAAAAGGGGCAGTCCCCTCACAAATGACCGGGTTCCATCCACAGGATCGATAGTCCAGACCCATTCGGCATTCGGGTTGTGGCTGCCAAACTCCTCTCCTATGATCCCGTGGTCGGGAAAATGTTGGGAAAGTTTTTTACGCAGAATCTCTTCCGCCTTCCGGTCCGCGATGGTAACGGGACTCCGGTCCTCTTTCAGATCAACGGAAAACTTTCCTCGGTACCATTTTAAAACTTCCGCCTTCGCGGGTTTCATAATGGACAACGCAACATCTTTAACTTCCAGTAATTTCATGGCTGAAATAACCTTAGGGTTGAGAAAACTTCCGGGTAAGAGGGCAGAACCGGGGAAAATATCGTTGCTTTAATCACTGTTTAAATTATAATCATCCATTCATATTCATCCATTTAAAAAAAATATCGCTTTATACAGGGCTAAAAAAATATGCGTGACAAGAATTTAATGATTGCAATTATAGGTTGTTTCGCGATTGCCATTGTATTTGTTGGGGTCATCATCTGGGAGATAAAAAAATCCATTGACCACGATGAGAGAGTACAACAAATGGCTAAAAAAACCAACAATGTGGAAGTTGCTGACAGCCGGGATTTCAGTATCTATGAAACCCTTGTCGGAGATGATGGACGGGAAATGATTTTGGTGCCTGAAGGAATTTTTTCCCGCGGGTCCGATTCAGGAGGCTATGACGAAAAACCCATGCAGGAAATTTACCTCGATGCATTTTATGTGGATAAATATGAGGTGAGCGTGGAGGCGTATAACAGGTATCGTAAGGCGGCCAATTATGTGGAGCCTTCGGTTCCGTTTTTTCAAGGGGACAGTAAGGTCATGAAGGTTCCCCGTCATGCTGTCGTTGGGGTTTCCTGGCACGATTCGGTCAACTATTGTAACTGGGCCGGCAAAAGGCTTTTGACCGAGGCGGAGTGGGAAAAAGCGGCGCGGGGTACTCACGGGCTCAAATATCCATGGGGAAACAAGATCCTCCCCGAACGTGCTAATTTAGCGGGAACGGGTGATGGATACCCTTACATGGGCCCGGTGGGAAGTTATCCTATGGGGCGAAGCGTTTATGGGATTTATGATATGGCGGGCAACGTTTCGGAATGGGTCGATGATTTCTATGACCAGTTTTATTATAAAAATGCCCCGATGATGAACCCGACTGGTCCCGAGAATAAACAAAACCGCGTTTTCCGGGGCGGCTCGTGGGACGCGAGAAGCGTGGATATCCGTACTGCTAAACGTTTTGCCGCTTCGCCTGGAAGAAAGGATAGTATTTTGGGCTTTCGTTGCGGCCGCTCGAAAGATCCCAAATAAAACCCACCACTCGGCGTGGGGCCGTGATATTCATCCTTAACCTTTACCCTTGCAGGGCATGCGTGGTATTCAACCATTGCCTTCATGCCCGGAACGGGTAAAGGTTAATGAAGAGGACATTACGCATGCCCCGCAGGGGTACAACTAGCAATGGCTTATTAAGCCGAAAATATGGTTGCCAGCAGTAAAAAGCCATTGCCCATTGAGTCCAGCATCGCACTGGCCTGCGGAGGTACTCCGCCCCGAATCTGGATTTTCCTGTTTTTTTTCGTTTCCGGCGCGACCGGGCTGATCTATGAAGTGGTGTGGACTCGTTTGCTCACTTTGGTGATGGGAAACACCCATTATTCCATTGCCACTGTCCTGACCGCGTTCATGGGAGGACTTGCCTTAGGGAGCTATGCCGGAGGCAAGGTGATTGACAGGAGGTTCAACCCTTTAGCCGCCTATGCCTTCCTGGAATTGGGAATTGGTTTGTATTGCCTGATCATTCCAGGGCTGATTGATTTTGCTTTTCCGCTATTCAAGTGGGTTTACCTCAATTGGGGAGATTCTTATACCCAGGCCAGCATGATCCGCTTCTCTATTTGTGTGGCGATTTTAATCGTTCCCGCCACTTTCATGGGTGCGACCTTGCCGGTGCTCAGCAAGTTTGTATCTCGGGATAAAGCCCATATCGGAAAAGATGTGGGAACCTTGTATTCTATTAATACCTTCGGTGCGGTTTTTGGGGCTTGGGCTTCAGCATTTGTTTTCATGCGGCTTTGGGGAGTCCAATCTACTATATGGATGACGGCCCTGTTGAACCTCGCAATTTCTGCTGTTATTTTCCTGATATTCAGGCCCCCCGTAAAAGGCTCCATCACCCATGAACCGGAGAGCCCTCTCTCACCTCTTGATAACAGGGAAAAATTAATCCTCTTGAGCTTTGGGTTTTCGGGCATGGTGGCTCTGGTCTACCAGATCGCCTGGAACCGTATTTTGTCCCTTTTGTTGGGTTCCTCCGTCTATGCCTTTAGCCTGATTCTGACGGTCTTCATATTGGGGCTGGCTTTGGGGACGGCCAGCTTTTCCCAGCTCTTATCCAGATTCGGTGACCTGATGAAGGTCTATGGGTTCACTCAGATAACTATAGGAATATCTTCTCTTTTAGTCATCCCTTTGTTTGGCTCTATCCCTTTTGTCAATCGCTGGGTTTATGAAAATTGGGGATTGCAATTTGAGTTCATCCAATTGACAAATTTCCTGATCATTTTTGCTCTGCTTTTTATCCCTACCTTTTTTATGGGAGCTCAGTTTCCCTTGGTCATTAAACTGATGGCTCGAAAACTGGAAAGCCTGGGTCGCCATGTGGGCCGAACCTATGCCTGCAACACCATCGGTGCCATTGTGGGATCATTTGTTGCGGGTTTTATCCTGATCCCTGAATTGGGATTGCAGACCACTCTCATAAGCGGGGTGTTTCTGAGTGTTCTGCTGGGAACCGCGATACTCATGCTGGGCTCCCGGCTCAACCTTAGTGTGAAGATCTACGCTCTACCTCTGTTTTTGATTTTTTGCGTATTGGCGGCAAAATCTATTGGGCCATGGGACAAATCTGTGATTTCCAGTGGCTCCTTTATGCCTTACCGCATTGCGGACCTTAAAGAAGCTGAGTTGAAGAAAAATAAAATCCTTTTTTTCAAGGAAGGGATGCATACAACGGTGACAACCGAACTTTCTGTATCCGGGAATATTTTCCTGCGTGTGAACGGAAAGACCGATGCCTCTCTGGCTCTGGATATGAGAACGCAATTGCTTTCCGGCTATATTCCCATGCTGTTGCATCCTGATCCCAAATCTGTCCTGGTTGTCGGCCAGGGGAGTGGAATCACTCTGGGGGCAGTGGAACAATTTCCCGTTAACGAGATCATGCTTATCGAAATTTCCCCTGCGGTCATTGAGGGTTCCCGGTTTTTTGATCCCTTTAATCACCATGCACTGGATGACGATCGAGTGACCCTGAACCTCGAAGATGGACGCAATCATATAGCCCTGTCTGACCGTACCTATGATGTAATTATTTCGGAACCCTCTAATCCCTGGATTTCGGGGGTGGGGGCATTATTTACCGTGAACTTTTTCAAATTGCTGAAGAAACGGTTGAATCCGGGTGGCGTGGCTTGCATCTGGGTTCATACCAATATGTCACCAGATAGTTTTAAATCCATTATCCGATCCTTCAGTGAGGAATTTCCCTTTGTCAGTATGTGGGAATCCATAGCGGGAGACGATTATCTTCTAATCGGGTCTGAAGAAGAGTACGGCTTGTCCTATCAAAAAACCCGGCAATATTTGTCGAACGAAACGGTCGGGCGCGATTTAGGCCGCATCAGCATCAATAATGTTCCGGACCTTTTGAGCCTGATGGTAATGTCCCGGGAAAATTTGCTGAAGTTCAGCGCTTCGGCTCCCTTGCATACCGATGATAATTCCTTGCTCGAGTTCAACGCTCCAGAATATGTTTATAAAGATGAGCGCGCGGTTTTGGTCCGGCAGTTGACGCCCTTTATCGAATTGGAGCCTGAGTTTGTTGACTTTTCGCGAACCGATGCCGACATCCGTGAAAAGGTGATGGCGAAGCTTTTAAAATTGCAAAGGTCTGAAAGCCAAATTGAAGATATCAAGAGGAAGGCCAAACTGGAGAGGCTTTTAGACCGGGCTGTGGAGGCGTTTAATGTCGGCGACATCAGTCGGGCTCTGCAAAGCTACCAGAGCATCCTGGAATTGGACCCTGAACATGTAATGACCTATTACAACATGGGTAATATTTTTCTTGAACTCAAGTTGGTGGGCCAGGCCGAGTCTGCTTATCGGAGTACTCTTGAGATCAACCCGTTTTATGTGTTTGGCTCCATTGGTCTAGCCAGGCTCCATGTGTTTTCCGGCCAACCCGACAAGGCCATCAAGGTTTTGCGTGATACGTTAAAGTGGTACGCAGGGGATCAGGAAGTCAGCCTGTATCTTGGGTTGGCCTATGCGTTTAAAAAGGATTCTGAAAGGGCTATTCAAGAGTTTAATAAATCATTGAAATGGGATCCGGCTTTTCCACCTGCTTATTATTACCTGGGGGTCCAATATCAAACCCGGAATCCCGAATTGGCCAAAAAATATTTAGAGACATTTTTGAAGATGGCACCCTTGCAGCCGGGTTATGAAAACCTTCAGTCGAGAGCGGAAAAAATATTAAATAAACTTTAAACGGAAAACTGGTATACTCAGCGACGATTGCTCCTCTTGGTCGATGACCCTGCCGGAAAAATTTCCCAGTAACTAGAATTTAAGGTCCAATGCCCGGAAAAATTAGAGCTCTGTGGTACTTATGTATGGTCGTCATTATTGCCGGCTTTTTGGTGCTTGCTGTCCGAGGTGAGATGGGTAAAGCCAGTGAGCAGGCAGAAGCGGCATATCAATTAGCGGCTGAAGAACAAAAGAAAATAGCCGCGAAAACAATTCAAATAGATCCGATAAAATTAGTTCGTGAGCTGAACGCGATGGGCAAATACCAGGAAGCTGCCGATATAGCTCGGAAAGCGGGCGAAAGGAATCCGGATCATGCCCAACTTCAGACCTGGTGGGGGATTTCTTTGGTCAAGATGGGTAAGAGAGCGGAAGCTATCGACCATTTTATTCTTGCATCAAAAAAGGATCCTACCGATGAAAAAGCCCATCTGTATTGGGGGTTAACGCTGGCAATGGATGAGAAATTTGAGGACGCCATTGGCCATTACAGGACGGTGCTGGAGATCAACCCCGAGCACAGTAACGCTTATGCCTATTGGGGAACATCCCTGAGCGCCTTGGGAAGGTTGGAAGAAGCTGTTTCCAAGTTGGAAGAGAGCCTGATATTAAACCGGTTCAACAGTCAGGCCTATGAAATCCTGATAGATGTTTTTTCCCAACAACAGAAATATGAGCGTGCCTGGGAAATGGTTCATAAAGCCCGGGCCGATAATATCTCCCTGCAACAGAGTTTTATAGACCGTTTACCAGAACCCGTCCAAAGCCCTTAATCCTTGAAAATTTGTGAGTTTTAAAACGGCAAATCTGATATTGGCACAGGAAATGCGAATATGCTTCGAGAAAAAGTTTTGTGTCAATATTGCAAACACTGAAAATACTGCTTGAAATTGAACGAATTAGGGGTTAATCATTGGTTGTTAGAAATGGTAACCAGGGTTTTTTCAGCAATCTGCTATTCTATAAACAGGGGTTTTCATAAATTCAGGTTTTACAGGAAATGCGGACCATGAATTTAAAAAAATTAGGTAAGGGCTTTCTGCTCTCGGTATTCTTTTTGTTTTTTGGGTTTTCAACTATTTCCTGGGCCAGCGGTTCGGGTTTTGATTTTGGGACACCTGATTTTATTACCGATATCGAAGAGGATGTTTTTGCGCAAACCTCAGAAGTTACTATAAAGCTCGAAAAGAGGGTTCCCAGAAGTCCTGAAAATTCTTCTTCTGTTGAAACGGATCAGGGAATAGTCAGTTCCTCTCAGGACTTGGAAGACTACGAAGACATGGAAGATCCTTTTGCGGGAGATACCGAGGATCTTCCTATAATGACAGACCCTTTTGAAGGCTATAACCGTTGGATGTTCGGGGTCAATGAAACAATATATGACAATGTACTGGAGCCGGTTGCCAGAGGTTACCGGAATACGGTGCATGAGAACCTTCGCCTTGCTTTGAAAAATCTTTTTTCCAATGCTATGGCTCCTGTTAAATTTGTCAGCAGTTTGATTCAGTTGGATTTTGAAAAATCCGGCCGGGTTCTGGCACGAACCTTGATCAACACGACATTCGGGATAGGTGGGCTGGCGGATGTGGCCGGTGAAGAATATGATATAAAAGACGTCAACGAAGATTTTGACCAGGCTATGGGGTACCACGGTGTGCCAACGGGTCCCTATGTGGTTCTGCCGCTTTTTGGACCTTCTACGGCTCGAAATGTGATTGGGAGGGCGGTGGATTCTCTCATGAGTCCAACCTTTTTATTTGCTCCTGGGACCGGAGTTAGTGTTGGGATTACTGTTGAGGAAAAGGTCAATGCAGTCTCGTTTATCGTGGATGACATAAAGCAATTAGAAGATAGTGCTCTGGATGAATATGAAAGCGTTCGCGATTTTTATCATCAGCATCGGCACGGACTGGTAAAGAAATAGACTTCCTGTAAGGGATCTCGATTTATTCAGCAATTTTTAGAGATGCCCTGTAGTTTTTTTTCCTTCCTTAATTTGCCCTGTTTTCTCGTTTATCCCTGCTTCTTTTTCTTGTATCCTGCCCCTTAACAGGGGAGGAGGATAGCAAGGGCTTATTGAGCCCAGACAACTCTTTGCCAGCCAGATAAAGTAATTGCTCACTGCCCCCGGCGGCAACGCCGGTTTAGAAAGGTGTTTTTTATTGTGGCCGATTCGGTTTTTTCCAATCGTTTGAAAAATGAAACCAGTCCTTATTTACTGCAACATGCCAGCAATCCGGTTGATTGGTATCCCTGGGGCTCGGTAGCCTTAAAAAAGGCCGAAGCGGAAAATAAGCCCATTTTCCTCAGTATCGGATACTCCGCCTGCCACTGGTGCCATGTCATGGCCCATGAATCATTTGAAAATGAAGAAATCGCAAAAATCATGAATGAGAAGTTTGTGAATATCAAGGTGGACAGGGAGGAGAGGCCGGATGTGGATGCTTTATATATGAAAGCCCTGGTGGCATTGACCGGTCATGGTGGGTGGCCGCTCAGTATGTTTCTCACTCCTGATCAGAAGCCCTATTTGGGCGGAACTTATTTCCCCTCCTTTGCTAAATATAACCGCCCCGGGTTTGCTCAAATCCTACAACAGGCGCACGATCTCTACACCGGCAACAAAGATCAACTGGAAGCCCGCGCGCAAAATATTCTGCAGAAGATTTCCCTGGAAAACCGGGCAGGCACGGCCCGAGGCGTTCCCCATGATCAGTTGATTCAAGGAGCGGTGGAAATTTTGTCAGACAGGTTTGATGAGGATTATGGAGGATTCGGCTCAGGAATGAAATTTCCCGAACCTATGCACTACAACCTTTTATTGCGGCATTGGGCCCAAACCGGAGATTCCCTGGACATTCTTGACAAAAGCTTGACGGCCATGGCGGAAGGCGGATTGTTTGACCAGTTGGGCGGAGGGTTTCACCGTTATTCGACCGACCGCAAGTGGACGGTTCCTCATTTCGAAAAAATGCTTTATGACAATGGGCTTTTAGCAAAACTTTTTTTGGATATGTTTCAGGCCACCAAGCAGGACATTTATCAAACTATTCCAAGAGAAACCTTCGCCTGGCTTTCCCGTGAAATGACTTCCCCGGAGGGTGCGTTTTATGCAAGTCAGGACGCAGATTCGGAAGGGTATGAAGGTACCTACTATACCTGGGAATTGAAGGAGATTATGAATCTGTTGGGTCCCAAACATGCCAAGGTCTTTGCCAGGGCTTATGGACTGGTTGCCAGGGGCCATGTTGACGGGCGCAATGTCCTGCATATCAGCGAGCGGGTCGAACAATTGGCCGAAGCCGAAAGCATCCCCATTTTTGAAGCCGATCATATTTTAAAAAAGGGGAAGGAAACTCTTTTTCAGACACGTGAAAAAAGGCCCAAACCTGATCGGGATGAAAAAATAATCACCGCCTGGAACGGACTCATGATCACGGCCCTGGCTCATGGCTTTTCTGTGCTGGGGAATACCAGTTATCTGGATACCGCAACCCGTTGCGCTGAATTTATCTGGTCCCGGCAATGGGATTCCAAAACACAAAAACTGTTACGGGTCTATAAAGATGGGCAAAGTAAGATCAATGGGTGTCTCGATGATTACGCTTATTTTCTGGAAGGGTTGGTCACGCTTTATGAGGCCGGACTGGATAGCAGATGGATAGCGCGGGCCAAGGAGTTGGCAAATTCCATGATTGATGAATTCTGGGATGAGGGGGAAGGAGGATTTTTTCTTTCTGGTCGGTCAGGGGAACAATTAATTTCCAAACTTAAAAACCCTGCCGATGAAGCCTTGCCATCAGCCAATGCGATTGCGGCGCAGGCCCTGTTGAAACTTGGGCGACTCACAGGAGAGGAAATTTATACCCGCAAAACAGAAGAAACTTTGCAAGCCTTTCGCGGCATGATGGAAAAAAGTCCTGTCGGATTCACCGGACTTTTGTCCGCAATGAGCGCATTGAACCTTCCGCCTGTCGAGGTCGTGTTTGTCGGCCCCCGGGATCATTCTTCCTTCGATGAAATGTGGAAAGTCCTGCACACCGATTACCGTCCCAATAAATTGACTCTTTGGAATGAGAAAACATCCACCGGAGATTTGCTACCGCTTGCACAGGGCAAAACTGCGGAAAAAGGTGAGCCCACCGTTTATCTTTGCCAAAAAAATACCTGCCACGCTCCGGTGCAATCTGGCAAGGCTCTGGATAAACTTCTGGAAAGGCCGCAAGAGATTCGCCTGAATGTTTTTAATCAGGAAAAGAAAAACGCCAAGATCCTGGAACAGGAACAGTCTAATTTCTTGGGTGTGATGGGCAATATATTTCAGCAAGTCGGTATCCAAAAGAAACCACCCACCCAGTAGCCGTGGCCAGCGTTACGCTAGACTCAGTAATTTCATGCTGAGCTAGTGATATTTGACCAATGTCTTCTTGCCCCGGAGGGGTATGTCGAACTCGCCCTTCACTCACTCTTTGAGAAAGAGGGGCTAGGGTGATTTACATCCCAGTTTTTTCCCACGTCATCATTTAAAGACTCGTCTTTGTAAATAAATCTCGATGGTGTTCTTGGCGTTGCTGGCCACGACGATATCGCTCATGCCGCTGTGATTGTAATCGCCGCTGGTAATGGCTAATACGGTGCCGCCTTCGATTACATAATCACGGGTGGGGTATTTAAATTTTCCGCTGGCATTGCGGATAACAATCGAGAAGGTACTGGATCGGGAATTGGCCACTGCGACATCCTTAAACTTGTCCGGATTAAAATGCCCCGTTGTGAGAGCAAAGGGTCCGCCTCCGCCTGAAAAGGCGACAGGCTCCTTGAAACTGCCGTCCCCGTTGGAATAGAGCAGGTATAAATTGTCTCCCTGGCCCGAGGCAAAAACCAGGTCCGGTTTTTCATCACTATTCATGTCGCTGGCTACCACTGCCAGAGGTTTAAGTTTTTCAGCCAGCCGTTTGGGTTTCTGAAAAGTGCCATCCCCATTCCCCAAAAATAGTCGAATGGAACTGGCGCTGGAACTGCTGGCGGCCAGAGCAATGTCCAGGTGCCCGTCTCCATTGAAGTCTTGCGTGGTTCCGGAAAAGGATCGAGAACCTGTCAGGTACGTTGCCCCTTTTTTAAAATAGCCATCTCCTGTACCCATATACAATTCCATTTTGGCAAAGGTCAGGGTGACGGCGGCATCGAGTTTGTCATCATGATTGTAGTCGCCCAGAATAATGTTTAAAGGTGCTTTTCCGGTTTTGATGGGGATGGGTTTTCTGAAACTTCCATCTCCGTTACCAAGCAGTACCACAAACATTTTCGAACCACGAGCGTTGACCACAAGGTCGGGATATCCATCCCGATCAATATCTCCTACAGCCGACATGGTTGGTTCGGCGGCTACGTTTATATTTAAAGCCGGATGAAAACTTCCGGTCCCTTTGCCGTAAAGAATGGAAAGAGTGCTGTTTATGGAATTTGTGGAAACCAGGTCCGGGTTTCCGTCCAGATTCAAGTCGGTGGTTAATAAATGAGATGGACCTTGGCCCACCGGCATCACATCAAATTTGTAGAACAAGTCAGGCGGGGGTTGGGGAAGGTCGCAGGCAGGCAGGAGTAGTACCATCATTGCGCAACATAATCTTGCTACAATCCATGACCTATTTCGAATGAGGGAAGAGGCGGGTTTCATCGCCATAAAATTTTGTTTTTTGCTGAAATACATCAATTTAAGGGTCGATACTCATAAAGCAAGCAAATGCAATTGCTCTTTTTACACTGGTCCTGCAACTTTCCCTCTCCTTTTAAGGAGCGTTTGAAAATTTCTTGATTTTGTAGCGTGACTATGCAAAAATCCATTTTTCGCATAAAATCATTATATAGTGAATAATTAAGTAACGTTAAATCCATTCTGTTTGCGCATGTTTGCGCATTTTAACCCCTCGCTCCAGATTAAATCTGGGGCTATTCTTAACCCATGAGGAGGTATGCATTGCGATCTTACGAAAGCGTCCTGATTCTTAAACCCGATATCGACGAAGCCCGTGCTGATGAAGCTCTTGAAAAAATAGGCGAGTTCATCAAGAGCAATGGCGGCGCGTGCCTTAAAATCGAAAAGTGGGGCAAAAAACGTCTTGCCTATCGGATAAGGAAAAATAGATTTGGGGTATACCTGAATATTTATCATACCCTTGATTCCGCTAAAGTTGCTGAACTGGAAAGTAAATACAGGCTGTTCGACCTGATCATCAAATTCATGGTGCTCCGGTTGACAGATGGTGAGCTGGAGAGAGCACTAGGCAGTGAAACAGAAGAGGTTGAAGGGGAAGAGGGTTCCGCCAAAGCCGCGAAAAACGGTGAAGATGATTAGCCCTTTTTAACAAATTGACTGTAAGGATCTGATATGGCTTCGTTCAACAAGGTACTTCTGATGGGCAACCTGACCCGGGACCCGGAATTGCGTTATACCGCAAGTGGTGCCGCAGTGGCTAGTTTTGGTCTGGCGGTCAACCGCAAGTTCAAGCAGGGCGAGGAATGGAAAGATGAGGTCTGTTTTGTTGATATCACAGTTTGGGCCAAGCAAGGTGAAAATTGCGCCCAATACCTGAATAAAGGCAGTCTGGTTTTTCTTGAAGGCCGGTTAAATTACCAGACTTGGGAGACAGATGGTCAAAAGCGGAACAAACTTGAAGTGGTCGCCAATAATGTCCAGTTTTTGACCCGTCAGGGGGATAAAGTGAGTATGGATACGGGTTCTGCTTCCACTCCACCCGCTGACGATATTCCATTTTAATAAAATAATTAAGAAGAAGGTAATTATGCCTGAGACCAAAAAGCGTTCATTTTTTTCTCAAAGGATTTGCAGGTTTTGCAACGACGATCAAAGCAAGGTTTATATTGACTTTTTTGATGTGAAGGCATTAAAGCCGCTGATTTCCGAAAGGGGCAAGATTGTGCCTTCGCGAATATCAGGGAATTGCGCCAAATGCCAGAGGATTTTAACTCGGGCAATCAAAAAAGCCAGAACCATTGCCTTGTTGCCGTTTGCCGTTGAGCATTAGTTTTGGCTGAGCCGTCACAAACTAAAAACCTGCTTGTGCCCGTAGTTCTTGTTTTTATTCTTTTTTTTGCCCTGATGGTTTTTCCTCCATTGGGGGCGTTGATTGGGGTTTTATCCCCTTTCCCTCTTGTCTTCATATACCTGCAAAGAGGCAGGCGGGTTGGTATTGCCCTGATGGCGTTGGTTTTTGTGGTGCTCCTGTTATTAGTCGGGGCTAATCAGGCAATGTTGTTTTTAGCTGAATATGCGCTGATGGCCTTGTTATTGGGAGAGATGATTCGAATCCAGTTGCCGGGGGACAGGTGCATAGCCATAAGTGCTTTGGCTTCGGGTTTAGTATCGATCGTACTTTTATTGGTCTTGTTCGGCGATCAGGATACTTCAGTTAAAGAGTTTTTTGAGGAGCAAATGCGCGCCCATTTTTCCCAGTCGATGGAAGCTTTCGAGTCCGTGGGCGAGAATAAAGCGGAAGTCGCAGATATGAAGGCATTCGCAGAACGAACGGCAGAAGGTTTTGCGGCATCTTATCCCGCTTTTTTACTTATCGGGTCGTTGATTGGTTCAGCAGCCAATTACGCATTGCTTCGGATAGCCTGGACTCGACTTTATGGGCCGGGCCTGTTTCCTGGAGTCGCATTCTCCGAGTGGCTTTGCTCAGAGAACTTGATTTGGGGTTTCATATTGTCCGCCGCGGCTTTGTTCCTGGGGCAGGGCGTGATTGCGGATGCAGGGCTGAATGTTTTTCTGGTTGTGTTTGTTATCTATTTCACCCAGGGGCTCAGTATTGTCGTGTATTTTCTGAAAGCCAGGAATGTGCAGGTTTTCTTTTGGTTTGTTCTTTTTATATTAATATTTGTGCAACCTCTTTTAATAGGTTTGGTGGCTGGATTAGGCGTGTTCGATATCTGGGCGGATTTTAGAAAGCTGAGGAAAGCTGCGGATATAGAATAAAGGGTATCTCTAAAAATTGTTTTTGGTCACCGGCGAGCCGTCGGGAGCAAATAGCAAAGGCTCATCAAGCCGAAATGACCTTTTTTTAGCCAATAAAAGTTATTACCCCTCTGGGGCACGCGTGATGTCCTCTTCATTAGTCCTCATGCCCTGCAAGGGTAAAAGTTAAGGAAGAATATCACGTGCTCATTGGCCCCACGCCTAGTGGTTGCCTTAGAGAAAATTACCGAATAAACAGAGATCTTCTGGAAACATTCTGGTCCTGATGAAAGGAAAAATTTATGAAGCTGTTGTTAAAGGAAGATGTGGATGGCCTCGGGTTCTGTGGGGACGAGGTAGAAGTTAAAGACGGGTTTGGCAGGAACTTCTTGATCCCCAAGGGCAAGGCTTTGCTTGCGACTCCCAATAACCTTAAGGCTTTTAATCATCAAAAACGTGTGGTTCAGTCCAAGGTTAAAAAGGTGATTGCAACAGTACAGGCTATTGCTGATGAAATTGCAAAGGTGACCTGCACGGTTAAGAAAAAGATCGGCGATACGGGGAAAATGTTTGGTTCGGTAACGGCACAGGAAATTGCGGATTTGCTCAAAGTCCAGGGTGTTGATATTGACCGGCGTAAAATTCAGATTACCGAGCCGATTAAAAAAGCCGGTGAATATAAAATTCCTGTCAAACTTCATACGGAAGTGACAGCGGAAATCAAGCTTGTTGTTGAAGCGGAGCAGGAAGTTGCAGAACCCACTGAGGAGCCTGCCGAGCACGCCCCGGAAGTTGAACAAAAGAAGGAAGAAGCTAAAGAATAAAAAGGCTCCTGCTAGCCGCAGGGGCATGATGGTGAGTGAAGAGAGATATCACGCCCTCCCACGGGAGTGGGTTGCTACCCTGATAGAATTATGGCTGATGCCCTGACCGACATTTCTCTGAATAAATTGCCTCCCTATAACAAGGAGGCCGAACAGAGTGTTTTAGGGGCCTGCCTGCACTCCGAAGATGCGATCGCCAAAGTCCTTGAAATTCTGAGGGAAGAGGACTTCTATAAGTCTACCCATAAGAAAATCTTTGCCGTTATGCGGGGACAGTTTGAGGCCAATGAGCCGATAGATGTCCTTGCGTTGGCAGACCAGCTCAGAAAAAAAAATGAGCTGGAAGAGGTGGGGGGTATCGAATACCTTGGCCTTCTTGAAGATTTTGTGCCAACTGCTACAGCGGTGGTCCACCACGCTAAAATCCTCCGAGAGAAAAAAATCCTCCGCGACCTGATTCAAACTGCTACGGAGATTGTTTCCAGTAGTTACAGCGATAGCGAAGATGTGGACACTCTGCTTGATAAAGCCGAGCAGTCTATTTTCGAGATCTCTGAGAAGAGATCCAAACCCAGCTTTGTCAAACTCCCTGAGATCGTTAAGAAGGGGTTGTCGGATCTGGAAAAACTCTCTCAGGAACCGGGAATGGTTACCGGAGTGCCTTCCGGGTTTACTGATTTGGATAATATGACTGCGGGATTTCAGCCATCTGATTTGATCATTCTGGCGGCACGGCCCAGTATGGGTAAAACCAGCTTTGCCCTGGATATTGCCCGGTATGTATCCTTAAATAGAAAAATTCCCACTGCTTTTTTCAGTCTCGAAATGTCGAAGCAACAATTGGGGATGCGGCTTTTGTGTTCAAAGGCACAGGTGGACTCGTCCAAAGTCCGCACCGGTTATCTGGCTAAAAGTGATTGGCCTAAAGTACATGACGCTGGCAGGGAGCTTGCCGAAGCACAGTTGTTCATAGATGACAGCCCGGCTTTGTCGGTGCTGGATATTCGTGCCCGTTCCCGCAGGCTTGCCGC
>CATMOP010000007.1 GCA_950072225.1 uncultured Nitrospina sp. | reverse complement strand
ACCCAAAGACCACATACTAGTCTGGGGTATCGACCGCCAGCACCGGAAACGATACAGATTCCAAACACAATTATGACCTATGAAAACTGAATCCTAAATCTGGTATAAATAACGGGGTCTGGTCAAACTACAAGCCTACATCGACGATTTTTTAATACTAAGTAAACAAACCCCTGCTTTAAGCGAAAAATAAACTTTCTAAAAATTTTTCCCTGGAATTAGCCAGCATTTTTTTCCATCGAGGCAGATTTTGCCTGGTCATGAGGGTTGGATTCCCCCGCTTTGAAACGTGTAAACCTATATGCATAAACCCCTTGGGAACTCATATTGGTTTTTGGCATCGGTTTTGCTCAAGAGATAGGTGGATGAACTTTATTTATAATTAATCGGACCTTTTTAAATGTCTGCTAACGCATTAGCCGTATTCGCCGTCAAAGCCCCGGTAGAACCCACTGCTCCTACCCAGGACCAGGCGAATGATAACGGCTTTAAAGATTTTATGGACACTGCCGTACACAAGGTGGACAGGGCTCAAAAACCATCCAAAGAAGATTCTCCACAAAACCAGAATAATACTCAGGCCGAAAAAACCCAACCCAAAGCCAAGACGCGCACGGAGGACAACTCGAATAATCAGGAAGTATCGGCAGCAAAAGAAAACGAGTCCCAATCAGCTCCTGAAACCGTAACCAAAGATTCACCGATTGAAAATACCGTGACCAAAGATTCATTAATAGAAGATACCGAAGTTCTGGCGACTCAATTGCAAGAACTGGATATCAACCAAGCCCAGTTTGAAGCTTTGCTGGATCTGCTCGGTTTGAATGGCGATGCAGATATGGATGCCTTGCTCCAGTCGCTGGCCCAGGCTTTAAATTTAAACCCGAAGGACTCGGGTGTTGGAACCAATCCGTTGGACCTGATAGCAAGAATTCAGCAAAATCAAGGGGAGGCAATTAACCTTCTGAAACAAGCCGGGTTGTCGGACGCAGAAGCAAGAAACTTCTTGAATCATTTGCAGTCCCTTCAAAATGCTTCCGCCCAAAAAGGACTCGATAAAAACGCCAGCCTTCAGGTTAAATTAGATACCCGAACCAATCGGTCCGATGAAGCGAGCAAAAAAAATCCTGTCCTTGATAATAGCCAGGCTGAAACTGATACCGCAAAATTAAAGGGCACCGGAAAAGGAACGGAAAAAACCGATCGTTCCGCCTCAGTAAATAAACTCACCGAAACTGCAAAACCAAATGAAGCTCCAAGGATCACGACACAGGAGCCGGTGAACGAAAGGGGCGGCAAAACCTCCAGTCTCACGGAAAAAACCGATCGTTCCGCCTCAGTAAATAAACCCACCGAAACTGCAAAACCAAATGAAGCTCCAAGGATCACCACACAGGAACCGGTGAACGAAAAGGGCGGCAAAACCTCCAATCTCGGCGAATTGCTGAGCAGTAAAAACGCCCAAGCAAACATCCTCCAAACAGAAAGTTTTACCGATGGCAAAGGCTTTAAAGGTCTGGAAACTGCCAAGACAGGTCCCGACCTGCAAATTCAATCTCCAACCGTCGCCGCCAACACCGCTGTAAAAGCAGCGGAGTCGAGCAAACCGATTTTACCTGAGAACCTCTTGGCCCGCGGAGCTACGGAAGCAAAAATTATCAACCAGATTGCCAACAAGATGACCGTTCGCACCAATGGGGCGCAGAATGAGGTCCAAATCAAACTGGATCCGCCATCTCTGGGAACAGTAAGGATGAAAATCATCACTTCCGGAGATACGGTAAGAGCTGTGATTGTGGCAGAAAATCAAGCAGTAAAGCAGGTCATCGAAAATAACTTTAACCAGTTGCGTGATGCTATGGGCGAACAGGGTTTAAAGTTGGGCAGCTTCACCGTCACGGTTGGCGGGGAATCGGGCCATCAACACCCATCAGGAGAATCTTTGGATGAAGAAAACAATACCTCGTTGTTTGAGAAGACCGCTTCCAATGACACGGACGAAAACCCGGAAACGGGCATGGCTACCCTATTTTTTGGAGACAATCAATCCATCAGCGTCATTGCTTAGTGGATTATAAAATAATCACTCATCATTATTTTATCAGGACAATAATATTATGATTTTCAATCCGATTTCACCGACCACTACTACAGAAGGCATCACCGCGTCTGGAGGCAGTACTCTGGGAAAAGATGATTTCCTTAAAATTCTTGTGGCGCAATTGCAGGCCCAGGATCCACTTGCCCCCATGGAAGGCCAGGAATTTGCCTCTCAACTGGCACAGTTCAGCAGTCTTGAGCAGTTGACCAACGTGAACGATAACCTGGAAATCAGCCAGGCTTTCGACCTAGCCTTGAGCAATTCCTCGGCCCTTGCCCTGATTGGTAAAACCGTGGACGCACCCGGTAATACGATCGACTTTAAATCCGGCGAGGCAGAAACGTTGAGCTATTCGCTCAATAGCGACGCCACCGATGTGACCATCGACATTTTTGACAGCACCGGCATCAAAGTCTCCACCGTCAACCTTGGCGCTCAAAACTCAGGGTTACATGAATTTGTGTGGAGCGGCACGGATGCTTCCGGCGCATTGCTTCCTGCCAGTAACTATACTTTCAAAGTCACTGCTTCAGATTCTGCTGGCAATTTCGTGCCAGCGGAAACGTTCACCGCCGGTCTGGTAACCGATGTCGTCTTTGAAGATGGGCAGGCCTATGCCATTGTTAATGGACAAAGGCTCGCTATAAACGAAATATCAAAAGTAAGCCTTTAATTAAGCTATAACGGAAAAGGGAGATCGCTCATGTCTTTAATCAGTTCATTATTCGCCGGGGTCACCGGGCTGACAGCAAATTCTCAGGCCATGGAAATCATTGGTGACAACATTTCCAATGTCAACACGATAGGCTTTAAATCTAGTAAAGCCGTATTCAGTGATATTTTCAGCACCATTCTAACCAACGGATCCACAACCAGCCAGTTGGGCCGCGGCTCGCAATTGCAGGGAACTATTAAACAATTCACCCAAGGTTCGTTTGAGTCTTCCTCAAATGCTTTGGATCTGGCTATTGACGGTTCCGGTTTCTTTGTGGTCAGCCCCACCAATACCACCGGGACCTTTTTTACTCGTGCCGGTCAATTCAGATTAAATCAAAACGGATTGGTTCAGGCCATCACCGGTGAAATTTTACAGGGCCAGCAGATCACCACTGGCACCACTTCCACTACTGTTTCAGACATTGACCTTGCCGGAGTGCAATCCGCCCCGCAGGCCACCACCACGTTTACGCTGGGAGCTAATCTCGATGCCTCCTCCACAGCCGCTACTACATTCAATTCACCCATCGCCATTTTCAACACGGTGGGCACCCAGCTTATCCTCGGCATCCAGTTCACCAAAGTCGCCGGTGCTAACCAATGGACTTATGCCGTCACCACTTCTGAAGGCACCGTAACCTCCGGCGCATCCGGCTCCGTCACCTTTGACAACTCCGGGCAATTGAGCCTGGTCAGGGGAGCCGCGGTGGCAGACCAAAACATAGTTATCGATTATTCTTCTGCCAGCACCTCGGCCGCCACCCAGACCCTGACATGGGATCTGGCCAACGCCGCTGGCACCGCCACTAACGGCAAGTTGACAGGATTCGCCGCAGAATCCAATAACAACTCACTGGTTCAGAACGGGTTCACAACAGGAACCCTTACTGGCTTGACAGTCAGTGACAAAGGTGTCATCGCGGGTTTGTTCAATAACGGACAAACGGACGATCTGTTCCAGGTGACTCTAGCGGACTTTCTCGCTCCTTCCGGGTTGACCCGGCAGGGTTCGAACCTGTTTGCACAGTCCCAGGAATCCGGGCAAGGGGTATTGGGACTCGCTCGGACAGGTGGGTTTGGGGCGATTGTCGGCCAGTCGCTGGAGCTTTCCAACGTGGACCTGGCAGAACAGTTCATCACCATGATTCAAACCCAGCAGGCCTTTCAAGCCAGCGCCAGAATCATCACCACTATCGATGACTTGCTTACGGAGTCCGTGAATCTGGTACGGTAATATTCACAATTGATTTGATCTCTTCAAGACCCGGGCTTTTGTCCGGGTCTTTTTTTTGCAGCGATTACTTGCCAGTAGAACCCTGAGTCAGACTTTGCTACATTAGGCCCATGAGTCGTGATGAACAAATCCGCGAAGTAAAATCAGCCACCCTTCTCCGATTCAACCAAGTTTGGCAACGGAATTTCCAAGCAAACCTTAATGCCATACAACGAAATCCCGGAGTTATTGCCCTTAAAAACAAATTTCGCGATCTGCCCTGCATCGTAGTAGGTGCCGGGCCATCCCTGGATAAAAATATCCGCTTTCTTCACCGCGCTCAAAATAAAGCCCTCATTATCGCCTGTGATGCCGCATTAAAACCGTTGATGGGACATGGGATCGTTCCCGACTTTGTAGTTTGTCTGGATCCTCAGGAAGAAATCTCTCGGTTTCTCATTAACGTTCCGCATAGAGGAATAACCCTTGTGGTTCCTTCTATCGTGCATCCCCATGTTCTTGAACTTTGGGAAAACAATGTGTTTTTTTTCAATAAATTCGCGCCGGATATCCCCGCTTTGGTTGAAATTCAAAAAAGGGTTCCCCACATTGGCATATTGACACCGGGCGGAACGGTTTTATCGGTGACTTATGACCTGGCCTTTCAAGCCGGGGGCAACCCGATTGTATTCGTCGGCCAGGATCTTTCTTACCCCAAAAAGAAATCCCACAGCCATGGAAGCGATGCCGCAGGCAAAGGCTTGAAGTTCATGATGGATAAACAGAAAGACCAATTGGTCCTGGAAACGGACATCAACGGTCAAAGTTTGCGAACATTAAAATCCATGGCGGTTTCCAAACAGTGGTTCCACTGGGCATTCACAAATTTGAAACGGGAGAATCCATTAATGGTTGTCAATTGCAGTGAGGCCGGGATATTGACCGACCACTGCTCCCTTCAGCCCTTGACCGAGGCCATTTTCAAACATTGCGCTCGCAAGTTGAATATTCCCTGGATTATGAAAAAAGCCCTGAAACGCCGGCGAGCTGCTGGCCGCTAGGCGCGGGGCCCACTAGCAATACTTTTTGCTTGCCATATAACGCCATTGCTAGTTGAGTCCAGCGCGTTATGCTAATCATTTGCCTTCATGCCCCGAAGGGATATCACGCTGGCAACGGAATCCTTGCCAGATATTGAATTGGTCGGGTCGTTCGTTAAAGCGGTAGGTCGTTCTCATATAGTAGGCCTTGTAATACCAATTGCCCCCCCGTAGAACCTTGCTGATTCCGGTTTCAGGTCCTTTAGGATCTTTTTGTTCACGGTCTCTATAGGTTCCTCCATCAAACCAATCGGCAACCCACTCCCAGACATTACCCGCCATATGATGGATGCCGTAAGGAGAAACACCCCGGCTCATGCTATTTACAGGCTCCATTACTTTGAAACCCAGATCAGAAAATTTACGCCGGAAAGTCACACGCTTGTTGTCAGGAAATTCGTTTCCCCAGGGGAAAATTCTCTGGTCGGTTCCCCGTGCGGCTTTTTCCCACTCAGCTTCCGTGGGCAAGCGTTTGCCTTTCCATCGGCAATAGGCATCAGCTCCATACCAGGAGACTCGGTTGACAGGGTGGTTCTCCAGCTCAGGCCGGGAAAGATATTTTCCTTCCACGAATTCAACCGTAACGCTTGGGGTGATTTCTATAAACCGCCCGGCAGAGGCCTGATGGAAATTGAGAAACTCGGCGAAGTCAAAACTTGTCACCTCATATTTATCCATCCAGTAAGCATTGAGGGTGACTTCATGAACCGGGTCTTCATCCATATCTCCCCATTCGTTATCATTCTCTATTTCAAAACCCATGGTAAAGGGTCCCTCGGGAATGAAGACCATATTTTCAGAAGTTTTTTTTTGCAAGGGGGCGGCACACGACGATAAAAAAAGAACCATCACCCAACCCGCCAGGGCATTAAAAACGTTTTTCATTCAATGACACTTGTACAAATTTGCTGATAAAATGAAGAGATGCCACGTATGGACAGGAGGCCGACAGCAAGGACTCATTGCGCCAAGATAGCACTTTGCTCGCCAGCAAAAGCTTTGCTAATTGCCCTCGGCGGCTCGCCGGTTATAGGTCAGTGTTTTTTTATTTTTTCGTGTGACCCATCGCAGAAAGGCCTGTTTTTCGTTCTGAAGCAACTACATAATAAATAGGTTTTATTTTTATCCAGCTTCAATATTTCCGGCCCGCTACCGCCGGTGGTATGATGCGTGGCATCACAAAACGGCCAGTGGTTGGACTGCATGCAGGTGCAAATAGCAATTTCCTCAGTATCGGTTATTTTTATAGGTCCCTCTCCTGGCATTGTCGGTATCCTTTTTGACTTTTTTATATTAATGAGAAGACACAGGAATAGATTTTACGTTGTCCTGATCCGGAAGGAAAACCGTGAATAAAGTTCCTTTGCCAACGGTGCTTTTAACATCCATAATCCCCCCGTTTCGGTTGACGATTTGGTAAACGGTCGCCAATCCTAAGCCTATTCCATTTTTTTTGCTGGAATAAAAAGGGTCATAAATATTAATGATCTGGTCGGGGGCAATACCGCAACCTTCATCCTGAACCTCAAGAACCATGCCGCGGTGATTTGCTTGAAATTCTCCGCTACGAAAAGAAAAAACCTCCTTGAGTTTCAAGGTCAGGGTTCCTTGGGACATCGCTTCCAATGCATTGATACACAAATTCCATACAACCTGTTTAATTTGTTCCTCGTCTCCATTTAGAATCAGATGGTCTGTCGTTCCCTTGAAAACAATCTGTTTTTTAGAGCTAATGTCCTCTTTGTTTTTTAACAGGATGATTACATCCTGAACAAGTTGAGTCAAATCTATAATGGTATTATTGTTCTTTTTGGGCTGGGAATAATTGAGAAAATCGGAAAGAATGGCGTTAAGGCGATCTGTTTCCTTAATAACTATTTGCATCAATTTTTTATATGAGTCTCCAAGTTTAAGACCCCTTGCCAGAACCTGAATGGAACCGCTCAGTGAAGTCAGCGGGTTTCTGATTTCATGGGCCAAACCTGCCGAAAACCTTCCCACCGCCGCTAACTGCTCTGTCCTCGAAACCTTTTCCTGCATTTCTTTTACTTCAGTGAGATCTTCAAATACCAGAATGTATCCCGGCACATCAAGATCGGCAAGCCGGCTAATTTTAATCCGGATAAAAATGACCTTTCCGTCTTTTCTTTGGTATTCCCCTTCAATTTGTTTTGGAAGAATACGTTTATTATCTTCGGAAAAAAGGTTTTTCAATTCGGCCAAAGGTATCAAACGCTCAATGGGTTTTTCCAGGCTCTCTTCAATGGAATAACCTGTCAAGGTTCTTGCGGCAGGATTGATCAATGTGATCATTCCCCCCGGGTTGGTGGTGATCAAGCCATTTCCCATGTTCTGTACAATATTCCGGTTGAAAGCCCTTTGCTCTTCCAGATTGACGCTTGCACGAACCAGTTCCTCTTTAACCATTCGCAATCGATGCGAGAGAAAACTGCTTAAATAAGCCACCGTGTAATAGGAAACTATATTTAGAAAAATAATATAAAAAACATAACCGCTTTCAAAAGATACCTTCGATTCCGGAAACAAATAAACCGGAGTAATGATGCCAAAATATTCCAAGTCTACCAATACCCCATAAATGATAATAGCGCCTGACGCTGCCAGATAGGCTGCGGCCCTGGGTAGCATGACACTGGAGGCAATAATTACAAATAAGAAAAGGAAGGAAATGGGGCTGTCAATACCCCCTGTGGTGAAGAGAATACCTCCTACCAGAAGCAAATCTCCAGAGACCTGAAGGGAAGCATTTTCCGTCAAGGTCAAAAATCTGAAAAGAACAGCATAAACAAGGGACATGAAAAAGCCTGCCCCGATAGCCATGCAGAGGGGTTCTATGGGTGCAGTGATTCCCAGCCTCTCTTGAAAAGTAAGCAGGAGGCCCACAAAACCGGTCAAAAAGAATACCCTCAAGAGCATGATTCTTCTGACTCGTTGCTCTAATTCTTGATCCTTATTGTGGATTTCGCGTGTCATAGCGCGGCCGGATCCGCCAACGAAGTCAATCTTCGTTTAAACAGCGTCTCCCATTTTGAATATAGGTAAGTACATGGCAACTACAATGAATCCGACTATACACCCCAGGAAGACCATGAGCATGGGTTCCATCAGGGCCGTTAGACCATCAACCGCAGCATCAACTTCTTCATCGTAGAAGTCTGCGATTTTGGACAGCATTTTATCCAAAGAGCCCGAGGCCTCTCCAACATCAATCATTTGAATGACCATGGGAGGAAAAACAGCTTCTCGCGAAAGGGGAGCGGCAATGGTTTCACCCTCTTTGATGGCCTGAATGGTCTTGAACACGGCAATTTCCACGATTTTATTTCCCGACGTCCGCGCGCAAATATCCAAAGCTTCGATCAAAGGTACTCCGCTTGAAAGCAGGGTTCCCAGTGTCCGCGAAAATTTTGCTACCGAAACCTTTTGAATTAAAACTCCAAACACAGGGAGCTTTAAAGCAATCCGATCTATTTCAATATTTCCCCGTTCGGTGGCGTAAACTTTTTTAAAGGTAAAGATAAAACCGACCGCGCCGCCTATCATGACCCACCACTGGTCCCTGAAGAAGTCGCTGACACCCATAACGATCTTTGTGGGTCCCGGTAGTTCCTGGCCTCCCCCTGCAAACACTGCGGCAAACGATGGGATAACAAAGACCATTAAAAACGCTACGACAACAAAAGCTACCGTCATAATGGCTCCCGGATAAACCATTGCAGCTTTTACTTTCTTCTTTAACGATTCCGCTTTTTCAATATACGCTGCCAGACGCCTGAGAATGATGTCCAGGATTCCGCCCACTTCTCCCGCTTCGACCAAGTTGCAGTAAAGCGAGTCCCAGACCTTTGGAAATTTTTTCATGGATTCCGACAGGTTACTTCCGGTTTCGATATTTCTCTTAACCTTTAAAATAGTTGCCCCAAATGTTGGATTGTCCGACTGTTTCCCAAGAATATCCAAGCATTGGACCAGAGGAAGCCCCGCATCGACCATGGTGGAAAACTGACGGGTAAAAATGACCACATCGCGGGTGGTGATTTTATGGACTTTAGGTCCAAATAAAGCACTTTCACCCGCTTTTTTCTTAATGGTGGTAACGCGGATGTTCTGCGATTTCAGTTTAGAGACTGCAGCTTTTTCGTCTTCCGCTTCCACTTGCCCGGTTTTTATTTTGCCCCGGACCCGAGATTTGTAGGTAAAAGTAGGCATAATTGACCTCGGTTATTCCTGTTGTTTTAAAGTATAGGAATTAATTTGAGTTTTTGTGTTTTCAAGCTCCAGTCCAATGCGTGTCAGTAAATGGGTAGTTCGCCGCAATCGTTCCACCAATGCCAGGATAATAGGTTTCATACCATCCGGAAATTCATTCATAGCTTTATCAAAAAGTTCTTTATCTATCACACCAACTGTCACATCGCCTATGGCGGTTATGTTAGCGCTCCGCACGGTTTCTGAGATCAGGCCCATCTCTCCGAAAACTTCTCCCTCCTTGAGAGTCCCTACGGATATGATTTTTTATCAATTTTCTTGGTAATACGAACCTTGCCTTTGAGAATCACGTAGGCATTATTGCTCATAATCCCTTCGGTGATAATGGTATTGCCATCGGCAAAGTGTTGGTGAATTGGGGTGTCTTGCAGGCTCATGCTTTCCCCATAGATTGAAGAGTTTCTTTGAATACCTTGTAAAAAATCTCAATTTCTGAAATGGATTTCTTTAACACATCCTCCAGCTTATTTATGTCTTTTTCGTTGATCACGACATTAACGCTTTTTTGGAAGGCCTGCATGTTTTTCAGGGTCTTAAAATTCTTGCCTATCAACGCGACAAAAATGTTCCTGCGGGTCACCATGGGCAATTCAATCAGGGTTTTATATACAGTGTTGTTATCCAGGTCCTTATTTCCGTAATTTTCATGCAGAGCAATAAAATGGAAGTGTGTAAACTTCATTTTATGGACCGCGTGTTCCGGCGATTTTGCGTATTGAATTTTATAATCCCTGCTTTCCAGCGCTTGAGTCCAGGCAGATTGATTAGTTTCGTCTAATATCAGCGCCAACTGGTCGTTTTCATCATAAATAACCAATTCATCATCTTCAAATTCTTCCTGGTCCACGGCCATGCCCGCCGTATCCAAGGCCTCTTCTTGTTGGGGTGGTGTGGGTGGGTCTGGGGTTTTCAGGTGCTGATCTACCTTGATTTTATTTTTGCAACCCGGGCAGGTGATAGAGAAAGCCTGGTCCTTCGGCAGTTTCTCATCCAGAATATTCATCGACCGCTGGCACGCATTACACGTAACTTGCATCTTGGTTTACCCTTTCTTATTTCTTAACTTGGGCTTCATACTCATCGTCCATGTTTAGCTCATCAATATCTGCAGTCTTCTCCCCTTTAGCCGATTTGAGGGTATCAATACCCCGGCCTACCACAGCCTTGCGAGAAGCATATGCCATGGCGGTTTCTTCTGTGATGAGACCTTCCTGATACAGTTTCAGTATATGCTGATCGAAGGTCCACATACCGTATGCATCGCCGTTGGTGATAATTTCGTAAAAAGTTTTATCTTCTGTCTCGCCATTAATGATGGTGTCTTTTACCCGCAGATTAGAAGTCATGATCTCAAGCAAGGCCACCCGGCCCCCGCCTACTTTGGGAAGCAAACGTTGGCAAATAATCCAGCGAACAGTGTCTGCAAGACGTCTGCGTATCTGTTGCTCTTCTTCCTGGGAAAACATGCCCACGATGCGATTGATGGTTTGCCCCGCATCGACCGTATGCAGAGTGCTCAGAACCAGATGACCCGTTTCCGCCGCGCTAAGGCCAATCTCAACCGTTTCCCGGTCACGCATTTCCCCAACCAGAATAACCTTGGGTCTTTGGCGAAGGGCCGCCCGAAGCCCGCTGGAAAACGCGTCAAAATCGCTTCCCAATTCCCTTTGGTTGAAGGTGGATTTTTTATGGGGGTGCACAAATTCCACAGGATCTTCCAAGGTGATGATGTGGATGGATTTTTCTTCATTCATTTTATTCAACAAAGCTGCAAGTGTGGTGGATTTACCACTTCCGGTCGCCCCCGTGACCAGGATAAGGCCATTTTTTTCTTCGGCAGCTTTGGCAAACTGGGGCGGAAGCTTTAAGTCGTCAATGGATGGTATTGTTTCCAGTTTTATCAATACGACAGTATAATTTCCGCGCTGTGAAAATATATTCACGCGAAACCGGGCTTTACCCACTAGAAAATAGGAACAGTCGCAGGAACCTTGCGAGATTAAAATTTCTGTCAGCCTTCTATCCGAGTTGACCAGGTTCAGAGCAAGTATTTCTGCCTGGAACGGCGTGAGCTTCTCGATAGGGGGGTCAATGGGAACCGCCATCAATTGCCCGGACGACTCCACCTGGCAAGCTTTGCCAACCGTGATATTGAGATCGGAAATATTTCCGAACGCTTCTAACATGGTGGTTAAAATATGATCGATTTCAGCTTTTCTCATAGGTCACTCATAAAAATTCTGGGGGTGTACTTAGGAACTGAACAAACCGCTCTTTAACAATCGCCTTATCGTATGCATCTTCCGGACTGATTTTTTTCGCTTCCAAAGCTATGAGAATGGCATCGTCCAATGACTGCATACCATATTTTTTCCCCGTCTGGATTGCCGAAGGAATTTGAAAAGTTTTACCCTCACGAATCAGGTTGGCAACCGCTGGGGTCACTACCAGGACTTCCAACACTGCCATTCTGCCTTTTTTATCGATACGTTTGAACAGGTTCTGAGCTACTACTCCTTTCAAGGATTCAGAAAGGGTGGTGCGAATTTGCGACTGCTGGTGCGCCGGGAACACATCGATTATCCGGTCAACGGTTTTTGCCGCGCTCTGGGTATGAAGGGTGCCAAAAACCAAATGGCCCGTGGAAGCGGCTTCCAAAGCCAGCTCAATGGTTTCCAAATCCCGCATTTCACCAACGAGTATGATATCCGGGTCTTCCCGCAAAGCACCGCGCAGGGCAGATTTGAACCCTTTTGTATGCACTCCCACTTCACGGTGATTCACAATACAGCTTTGGCTTTTATGAACAAATTCAACCGGGTCTTCAACGGTAATAATATGGCTTTTTTTGTTTCTGTTGACGTAGTCCATCATGGCGGCAAGTGTTGTGGATTTACCACTTCCCGTGGGCCCGGTAACCAGGACCATTCCCTTATGCAACATGGAGAGTTTGGTGATGACTTTGGGGAGACCCAGTTGCTCGGCAGTCAGAATTGTGCTCGGAATTTCCCTGAACACCGCTCCCACACCCCATTTCTGCTGAAAATAATTCGCCCGATACCGGGCCAGATTGGGAATTTCATAGGCGAAATCCACATCACCGGTTTCTTCAAAAACCTTGATTTTATTTTCCGGGGCAATTTCATACAGCATGGCTTTCAGTTCATCATTTTCCAGCGCTTTGTATTTGACCCGTTCCATGTCTCCATGGACCCTGAGTATAGGCTGGGAACCTGAGATCAGATGCAGGTCTGAAGCTCCCTGGTCATGCATAAGCTTGAAGAAGGCGTCAATTTTAGCCACGGTTCACTCTACCAGTTTAGAATTAATAAAAAAGTCTTTAACTACCGTGTCTTTACTCTCCGGCAAAACCAAGGCCTTGCCGTTTAAAAATAATTCCACTCCTGTTTTATTGCCTACCGTCAACCGAATCGTTTCATTGCCCCAGAAAGTCTTCGCGGTTCCAGCTGGGAGAATAAAATCCTCCTCCCTGAAATTATCGATGGTCATATTAAACCAGGAAATTTCTTTTACCCGAATCGAAAGCTTTAAAAGTTTTTCCATGCCTGCGGGATTTTGGGGATCCAAATCAGGCAGTAAGCCACTTGGGGCCTGTGTAGTCAGTGCGACTGATTCTTGAGGAGATGAGGCTTTTTTCTCATCCACGTCTTCTTTTCTGGCAGGTTGTGCGGAAGGATTGATTGGAATCGAAAGTTCTTGTGCAGGAATCCCCAGGCGGGCAGAGTCTGCTTCCTGAGTATTAATATTTTCTTCCATCAGCTGTTTTCCGGATAAATTGGAACTGGAACTTATTGAAGGTTGCTGATTAGCACCCTTAGCCTGCATTTTAAGCAATGGGCCTTTTTTTTCCTCCGATTTGCCTGAAGAATCCCCCATCCCATTTTTTATCAGGAATCCCACACCAAACAAAAGGCAGGTGACTACCAAAATTAACAGGCCATATGCCAAGAGAGTTTTGGGTTGTGTGTTAAATGAAGGTTTTTCTTGGGGTAAATTTTCCTGATTTTTGAGTCCCACAGATTCTTCATAGATATTGAGTATTTCCTCAACATCCGAGCCAATGATGTTTGCATAGGAGCGAATATATCCCTTAATAAATACCTCGCCCGGGAGCTGGTCAAAGGAGTTCTCTTCAAGAGCCTTAAGAAAACGAATATGAATTTTGGTGGCCCCGGAAATTTCTTCCAGAGGCACCCCTCTTGATTCGCGTTCACGCTTTAAATAAGAGCCAAAATTTTCAACCATTATTTTTATTTAATTTGGACGAACCAATTGTATATATTCCTTGGATTTTTTGGCCAATTCCCCTCTGGGGGAATAAAGAATTATTTTTTGAAAATGATCCAAAGCCTGTTCTTTTTTTTCTTCCCTTAAATATAATTGTGCCAACTCAAAATGGGCTCGAGAAAAACGCGGTTTGAGAGACAGAGCCTTTTGCAAAGATTCCATAGCTCGATCGAAACGCTCCTGATTAATATAAGCCAGCGCCAGATTAAGCCTAATCCTTGCATTATCTTTTATCTCAAGGGCTTTTTTCCACTCGATTTCCGCTTCATTCTTTTTCCCCAGTTTATAGAAACACAGCGCGACCCAATTATAAACCTGTTGGGGTTGTCGGGTTCCAGGTCGTGCCAGGTCTTCCCGAAAATACTGGATAGCCTTTTCCCAGTGCCCCTGTTGCATGTAGAGCAAACCTAACTGCCGGTAAGAGTCCTTTAAGTTATTGTTTAATTTAAGGCTTATTAAATACTCCTGTTCTGCTCTTTCCAGATTCCTCTTAGAAAAATACGCCCCTCCCAGAAAAAAATGGAAATTCGGATTGGCAGGATCCAGCTCAATAGCTTCTTTTAACAAGGCCACCATTTTGTCCTGCTGGTTCAATGAGCCTGCCTGCAAAGCTTCCTTGAATTTTTTTTGGGCTAGGGATATTTTATCATCCGGCTTGTCCTGCAGGTCAGTAGCAGCACAACCTGTGGAAAAAACAAATGCAAGCAAACAAATTACAACCTCACACCACTTTTTTGACATCGAGGCTCTGGCCCACAAAAAGCTCATAAGTTTTTAAATTTTATAAAGTTATTTAAATTAGCGAATAAAAATTATACCAAATGGCTAAAACTTTCTCAACTGGCTAAACGACAAAGAATCAAAGAGCAAGGCCTAAAAGTGTTAAAAATTCCGAAAAATTCTAAAGAATGGGTCCCGTAAAGCCGATAGGAGCTATGATGAATATTGCCCAAAAACCAGGGATTTAACAGAAAAACTTTCTAAACGATTGTAAATAAAAAGGTTTTTTGGGTTTTTCAACATATAAAGCCTAAAACACCGGGTTTCAGGAGGCACCTGAAATCGATGTGCTAGCATTATTTAGTTGAATTTTATATACTATTAAGCGTTCAAGGGGCTGTGGCTTTTATCCAGTTCCTTTAAAATAGACGATTTTAAACTCAAAAAACCTCGTGAACCTAGAGGTTTGAAAGGGGGTGCCTGGAAAATTTGTTTTGAGCTGTTCCTAAATAAGATATCAATTTCAATTTGAAGTATATATATAGGAGAGAAGTATAATGAAAACCAAGCTGACAAAGCGATTTTCAAAATTTATCGCAGTTTTAGCTTTTCTGGCCCTTTTGGCGGGAAACGCTTTTGCTTTCGACAATGGTAGTAGGGTTGTATCTCCTTATTGGCAGTCGGATTCAGGGTCCTACACCTTCATTGCAGTGAGCCACACCTCACTTTCCGGTATGGCCTCACAGATCGGTTTGACCTTAAACGCCATCACCAACGACCAAAGTGCCTTTGGTACGGCGGTGACTTTCACAATTACCTCTGG
>CATMOP010000006.1 GCA_950072225.1 uncultured Nitrospina sp. | reverse complement strand
TTTAATAAAAATAAATATCCGATACAGCGGTCGTGATAATGGGTTTTGAACTTGAAGAATCGTTGCCATTCTTCATTAATCTGGCCCGTGACGAATTTTTTAGCGTCGAAATCTAATTGCGAATATATTGTCATGGTTTTTTCACTCGCCCGGGCTGGGATCAGTCATTCATTATTACTATAGATTAGTTTCCAGTACACCTTACCCCACTTATCGTATAATTTAGGGTTTGTGGTCGAGCTTATTCTTAGCGTCCATTTTCTCGTTGTTTTGTTTTTCATTCGGTTCCCATCTCTAACTCCTGTGTATCAGCGCGATGTTCGAGAATGAGAAACAACGATAGTGCCACCGCTCCGATGGCCGAAACAGCCAGTAAGATAGTTAAAAACTGGCCCCAGCCATCCGCCTGGTCTGCCACGGCACCGCCGATGAAATCAAAAGCCATGGCAAATGAATAACCCACAGCATCTATAATTCCAACCAGGACGCCACAGCGAACGCCACCAAAATCAACGGCGAATACGCTCATGGGGATGTAATAACAGGGTGATATCGCCACACCAAAAAGCATTATGGCTGCTAAAGTGGTCCAGAGCGCCAAGGTATGGGTCAATCCCAATGAGGGAATCAGCAGCAGTGCCGCCAGACAAAGTGTAGAAAACACCATCATGCCACCGAGAACAAAAATGCGGGTTCTCTTACTGATGACGTCGAAAACAAATCCTCCTAAAAGCGCAGAAATCAAACTACCAATTGGAAAAGCAGAAGCTGTCATCACAGCGATTCCTGCGGTCAATCCAAATGTTTCTTTCAGATAAATGGGAATAAAACCCTGGAACTCAAAAAGAACCGTGAGGCAGGTAATGCTTAAACAGATCAGCCAAACCCGGGGGCTTTTAGCAAAATAGAGCAAGGCTTGGGACAAAGTAAAATCATCCAGAGGATGGGGCTTTTTCTCGACCTCTTTTTCTTCAGCCGTTGCCTCCAACCCCACATCTTTTGGAGATTGTTTCAGAATGAAAATGATGGCCAAAAGAACGACACCGGCTATCGCAACTGCGGTAGCGATTACACCTTGCCAGGACATCACCAGAAAAAGACTCCCTAGTCCCAGTGTCGTGACCACGGAACTGAACCTTGAGCTGGACGAAATGATACCCCATATTCGACCGCGCCAATTCTGCGGATACCAAATACGAATGAGGTTGGCCATGGCGGGCCAGCCTGCAGATTTTCCAAACAACGCCACAAAGTAAGCGATTGAAAAAAAAAGCACACCTGACATCGTGCCGAAAACAGTCGTGGCCAGCATACAAAGGGATAAGGAGAAAATAAAAACCCGTCGCCCGCCGAATCTGTCGGCCAAAACTCCATTAATGAGTTTTCCAGCAACCGTACCGGCTGTACCCCAGCCAAGAATTGCACCCCAGGCGGTTTTAGTCAGGCCCAGCATAGGATCATCGAGCATTGCAGGGCCCGAAATCACAACGGTCTTACGGCACATATAAAGTGCCGCGTAGCCAATGTACATGCACCCTAAGACGATCATTTCCCATCTAAATCTGGGATCCTGGCGCAATCGATCTATCAAGTTGGCACTCCTCTGGTCATCGCGCTGGACAAGAAACTGAATTCCAGTTTCATAGCCAGTGGGGTAGAATACGAATAAATTTTGATATTGTAAATTTCTACCTTATTTTTATCATAAATGCCGACCTACTGATTAAGAGTTGTTTGCCTTCCTATCTATACCGGGTATTAATTCTATGGTCGAACTGGTTCTCATACTTCATTTCCTCGTTGTTTTGTTTTTCATTCTCGGGTTCCCGATCGGCCTTTTTTATAACTCCCGCCTGTTCCGCATTATTCACGCCAGTGCCCTGGCGGGGGTTACCCTGCTGATGGTTTTGGGCGTCCCCTGTCCGCTAACCCTCTTTGAAGAAACGTTAAGACAGGACCCGGTTTATCAAGGCTCTTTTATCGCCAGCTGGCTGAACCGGATTCTCTATATGGAAGGGTTTGACCCGAAATACGTGCTGTTCATGGATCTGGGGTTTCTTGCCCTGGTAGCTTCCTCCTTTTTCTGGAAACCATTAAAACCTCGCGATAATAAGGGGCCAATGAGCAATAACTCTCTTTAGCAAGCAAAAGGTTTTCTCGGCTTAAAACGTTTTTACTCCCTTCCCTCTATCGATAAATGATAAGCTTGGCAATAATTTCAAAAAATTCAAAAAACTCAAAACTCTGGATGTGGAGAAATTCAAGACGAAGAAGACCTTATTTATAGCGATGTTCTGTTTTCTGTTCGGGGCAACCTTTTCAGCCGTTGCAGATGAAGGACACAAACCCTATGTCGACTCGAAAGCATTCGAGCAGATGAAACAGCTGGCAGGAAACTGGGAAGCCACTATGGACATGGGGAAGGGACCCCAGACGGTCAAGGCCAGCTATAAATTGACCTCCGCCGGAAGCGCACTGATCGAAACAGTTTTTGAAGGCGCACCGCATGAGATGGTGTCGGTCTACCATGACAACAAAAATCGAAAATTGACCATGACCCATTATTGTGCCGAGCATAACCAGCCTAAACTGGTTCTTGCGGCCATGGAAAATAACAAATTGACGATGGACCTCGCCTCTGACAGTGACGTTGATGTTGCCAGGGAGATGCACATCCACTCTATTGCCATTCAGTTTGAAGGTGCTGACAAGATGACCCAGCTGTGGACCAGTTTTGCTGGCGGTAAAAAAGCTATGGTTGTAACAATGGCCTTCAACCGGGTGAAATGATAAGTTGAAATATCACGGACAGGGCTCAAAATGACAAAAGGACTATTGCTATCTGCCTCCCTTGCTAGAGGGGTCCGCAAAATTTTCATGATCGTCCTGATCGTGATGATTGCGCTTTTGCAGGCGAACCCTGCGCAGGCTGACAACTCAAAAGCCTGCTACGACCTGTTTCGTCCGGTTGAAAAGCAGGCTTTAAAAATTAAAGACTATGGCGGGGTATGGGAATTATTTGAGAATGGCGCGTCTTTACGCAAACATTCCATTGTTGGACTTCATCTCGACTCTAAAATAACCTCTCTCATAGATACGATTAACTACCTGTGTGAATACCAGGAGGGTCTGCCCATGACCGAGGTGACTCATCAAGTCGTCCCCATGATGAGAAAAAGGGGACGGGAGGGTTTTATTAAACATTATTTAGCTCTTAATCATTCCATTGAGGTGATTGAAGTCTGGGCAAAATATACTGAATATTATGAAGCGAACCACAAACGGAAATTGGATTTCAGCCAGACGAAGAATACCCTTGCAGGGGCGCAGAAATATTTTGAGCGCTATTCGACACTGGCCCAACACATCAATTCGGTTAATGATGAAGATCTACGCATAAAATCCTTAGGCTTGTTAGTACCTCTTCAAAATGTCGATGGAATTGTTGAAGAATGTAAAGCTCTTACTGAGGATATCAAGCAGTTCATCGGTATGGACCCCCTTTTAAAGCAGGCTAATCTTGAAAATTCAGAGATCCCTTACGCACCCTACCTGATTGGAAGTGGAGAATAAATGCGAAGCAACATGCTCCACACCCTTTGGTTGTGTTTTATTTAAAAACAGGTCTTAAATAGGAAGCATATTTTGAACTTTAAAATCTTTCTCCTGCTATGTGGCCTGGCGGGGATACTGTATTTTGTATGGCCGTTCATTTTCATGGGCCTTAAGCTTTATATATATCAGCTGGTCATCGAATACGGATTCTATTTTCTTCTTCTCCTGGGCGGAGTCGGATTCTATTTCTGGCGGCGGCTCAAAAATTGAAGAGGATGTAACAGGGGCAAAAATTGAAAGGTAAAAAAAGGGTGCAATGTATTGGAGCAGGTCAGTGGGATCAACGCAAGGGATTGAAAGGATTGTTATATGAACTCCTGGTATTTTGCATACCGCTTCCCCTGATCATGAGAAGCATTTCTTTTTTTTGCTGGTTTACCCGTTCTTTTTCTTCGGCCAGTATCCAGGTTTGCGAGATACAATCGGCGTAGGCTTCCGTTCCCTCTATATTCCCCGAGCGGACACAGTCTGTACCGTAAACTTCAATGGCTTCGGGAACAGTTTGGGCTACCTGTAACCCGGAGCACCCGGACAACAGAACAAATAACCCGAAAACCATACAACCTTTTTTCGTGACTGAAGTTCTCCCCGAACATTCATTATATACATTTAAAATATGTGCCAAATGGCCCAAACCGTCAATCCCTCTTTTGTGGGATTTAGCAACCCCAAAACCCTAACTAATTGAAAAATAAATAATTAATCTGATTTCGGGCGGGGTTGAAAGTGTTTTTTTTACAAGAAAGTGGCGAGTGGATGTTGTAAAAGCCGGCGCGGACTATTCCTCCCCCTCCCAGCGGGGCTGGGTGGAATCGTAAACCGCGGGCCGTCCCCTGACCCTTTTCAGGGAGTTTGCAGGGATTTCTTCTTTTCTGCCAGTCGGAGCAGAGCCATTTTGAAGTTTTGGAGTGCAAGCGGGTTGTCCGGTTTTAGATTTATTGCAATCTTGTAATGAGAGATCGCCTCTTTGGTTTTCTGTTCGGCCAACAGGGCATTTCCAAGGTTGCTATGTGCGTTGGTGTTGTTGGGCTCGAGCTGTATGGCCATCTTGAAATGGAAAATCGCTTCTCCTGTCTTCTTTTCCTTCATCAGGGCGAAGCCCAGGTTGTAATGGGCTGTGGCATAGTCGGGCAGGAGCTTAACAGCCGTCTTGTAATGGGAAATCGCTTCCTCGGTTTTCTGTTCCGCTAACAGGACGGTCCCGAGGTTGTTATGGGCAATGGCATAGTCGGGCATGAGTTCAATCGCCATTTTGAAATGAGAAATCGCTTCCTCGGTTTTCTGTTCCGCAAACAGCGCATTCGCAAGATGGTTATGGTTAACGGCGTAGTCGGGCATGAGATTGATCGCCATCTTGTAATGAGAAATAGCTTTCCCGGTCCTCCCTTCGGCTAATAGTGCATTAGCAAGGTTGTTATGGGCCAGGAGGAAGTCGGGGTACTCAATATCTGTTACTTCAATGGCGTGACTAAAAATGGTAATGCTGTTCTTCCAATGACTCACTTGGTTCCAGGTCATTAGCATTAATGTGGAAATCCAGATTCCTGCCGCAATAGTCAAAATCCTGCTTCTAAGGCGCCACTTTGCCAATAGCTCTGGCAGTCCCCACGCAATAATGATGAATATTCCAATGAGGGGAACATAAGCATACCGGTCGGCCATTGCTATCGACCCTGTCTGAACCAGCTGAATAACGGGTATGAGGGTACCCAGATACCAAAACCATCCAACCGCGAAATAGGGTGCTCGGCGGGCCAGCCGAATTGCCGCCGTGGTGACAAGAGCGAGCAATGCCGCGGTTGCCAGTCCTTTCCAGACCGACAAGGTGTTTTCAGGATGAGCATAGAAAATCGCCAGCCCACCAGGCCAAATCATCTTTTGCAGGTATAACCAATAGGAAACTAGAGCATTGATAACGCGCTCTTGTATTGGAAAGGCATTCAAAGACCCTAACGCGCCGCCCATTTTTTGAACAGTTAGGGTGGTAACAACAGAGCCGGCAACCAAAACCAAAAGGGGAATTTTCTCATAGACCAAACGGGAAATAGCCGTCCGCCTATCCGACTGCAATCGGCGCAGGGGCCAATAGTCGAGTAGAAGGAGAACAAAGGGTAAAGTGACGAGCATGGGTTTCGACATCAGGCCCATTGCGAAAAACAGAATTACCAGGCTGTATCTTTTTAGATTGGTTTTCTGAGCATAGCGAATATAAGCCCACATCGTCAGCAACCAGAAAAAAGTGCTGAGAACGTTTTTGCGTTCCGCTACCCATGCAACGGATTCAACATTTAACGGGTGCAGAGCAAACAGGGCCGCCACAAATCCGCTTTGCCATAAGGCTCCTGTCATTCGAAGCAGAACCAGGAATAGCAACAGGACATTAGCGATGTGAAACAACAGATTGGTCAGGTGATGACCTTTGGAGTTGGGTCCAAACAGCTGAGCATCCAGCATATGTGACAACCAGGTCATGGGGTGCCAGTTGCTATTATACGATGTGGTCAATGCCCAGCCAACACTGTCTCGGGTAAATCCTGCTTTCACATATTCGTTATTCGTCACATATTTATCGTCATCATAATTTATGAACTCATGGTCTTGTACTTGCGAATAGACAGCAAATGTGGAGACCGCTAGAAAAATGCAAATGGCAATTTTCAAGGTTTTGTTAGCCTCAAAAAAATTGAAATGATCTATTGAAATAGGACGATTAGTTTTTCTATTGCTGACAACAAGCAAGGAACGGGAAACGCGATCAGGTGATTAAAGAGACCGCCCTGGTGCGCAAATATTCCTCAGTCTTCAGTGTTAGAGGGCTGGGTGGGTTCGTCGTCGGTGAGGGCATTCCCACCCCAATCTTCATCCGTGAAGCGATCGGTCATGGTGTGCAGGTCTTTTTTGTTACGCTGCACTTTTTTCAGGAGCCTGCGGATTTCTTCATCCGGGAACAGGTCGTTGAGGTCGCTCTCTTCATTCGGAAACACTGCGTTGAGGTCAATTTCCTGCTCTGGAAACGGGAGTTCACTTTGTGGGATAAATATTTTTTCCTCGTCCACTTCAATTTCGTTGTTTAAAGGTTCCGGTGGGGTTTGTTCAGTGGTGTCATTCATGCTCAGGTCTCCAGAAAAATTCTTATCTGCATGGTACTTAAAAATATTCCTACCTGCAATACCCTTCTAAAAGAAGTCGCTTAGGAAATATGGACGCAGTTTGGATAGGGATCATCCGGGTGAAGGATATATTGAGAAATGCTATCAGATAGAGCTCTGTAACCGGATTCGTTTAGGTGATCCCAATCTTTTGGCCCATGAATATAACCGTTGGAACTGGCATCGCGGAAATACCGGGTTGTATCAAAAAACCCGACTTCAAGCCTTTGGCTGATGTTGAAAATTTCCTGGCAAACTTCCAGATGACGTTGGAACAACTTTTTGGTATCAACGATTCCACCTTTACCCATATTTGCTCTAAAAGATGCATCGGGTGAAATTATTTCATAAGAGGAAAGTACCGACGGCAGGTAAATAATTTTAATATCTGAATCCTGAAAAAACCCTTTCAATTTTTCGACAGCTCTTTCAAATATATAATATCCAACTTTCAGCCAATCATTGGCGTAGTCTTTCTTTTTATCAAGAAGTTCAAACCTATCCTCGAAAAGTATAAACCTGCCAAGTGGAGGTGCTTGTAAATGAACAGGCAAGGGGGCAATTCTACCATTCATTATAGCTTGGGTGAGAGGTGTTGCCGGGAATAATATGTGTTGGGATTCTTTATTTTTTTTAGATTCTTCTAAAAAAATATTTTTTACTGATTTAATTAAAAACTTGGTGAACATAAAGCTTGTTTCTGACCCATTATGGTATTCCTTAATAGATTTATTAAAATTGTGATTCAACCATTCATTAAATTTATTAGACTGCATAAGTTCTTCAATGCCTTCATTTCCTGTATAGTTTTCTCTGACGAATTGGAGGCTATTGGCAATGTCATTTCCTTCGTAAAATAAAACCAGGATGGTTTTAGGCGGTTTCAGGTTGAACCCTTGAGAATTGATAAAATTAAACTGATTGATGGGCCCACTCCAAATACCATCTATACTTCCTGCTCCAGCAAAACCAAACGAGATGACGTCTATTCCAACATTTTTATGAATAAAATGAGCGAGAGAATAGTCCGGATACCAGTTCCAAAAGTTTCTTCTCAACTCATTGTATAAATCTCCAAGCCCAACAGAGTTCGAATCTCCCAAAATAGCAATATAGTCTCGAGGTAATACGGATTGCTTTGAATATTGAGCAAGAACCCTTAACTCAGATTCAACGCCTCCATATAAACGGAAAGGGACTTTATTTAGAAATTTCGGAAATAGCCACTCACCAAAGGCAAGAATAAAAATTAAGCTAAAAACTGAGAGAGCCGAATTTTGAACCCAAATTTTTACTTAAATATTTTTATTGTTCATTCGGCGAAGAATATCACACCTGCACTCCAGAAGCTTGAGCGGAATAATATCGCCGTAAAGGAATTGACCTATTGCCACCGGCCGCTTGGGTTAGCAAGGTGTCGGCGGTCGCGCCAGCGTCACCGCCAATTTGCGTCCCTCGCTAGAGGGTTAATAGCGGGCCAGCCAAACGCCGAGGAAAGTGGCGACGGCGACCATCCACAAGGTCATCTTGCTCAGGCCGATCATTTTTTTGAGGGTTGGGGACACCAGTTTTTTGTTGCCGGGATTCAAGTCAAGGTGCGAGATCTGGATTCTTAACGAGAAGGCCATATACATGCTGGGAAAAAACGCCAACGCCACGAACAACATTTTGATACCAAACAGGTTGTAGTAACCGGGTTTGAGTCCGACCTGTGCCGAGTAGTTTTCAAGCAGGTAATAGACTCCTGATCCGATGAGGATGAGAATGCTGGCGAACGTTGTGGGTGCCAAAAGGTCGAGGATTTTATAGGAAGGGGAGTTTTCATCGCGTTCGCCGGGGTTTTTTTCAACCACCGGCAGATAGACCATCAGGCAATAGATGAGGCTACCCAGCGCCACCCCTGCCGCCGACAGGTGTATGAAAATGATGATGACATTTGTCATGGAGAGGACTTATTTCGTTTAGCGGTGTTCCAGGTAATGGACGAGTAGACGCACTCCATATCCGGACGCGCCTTTTGTGGTATAGGGTTTTTCTTCCCCCCATGCGGTGCCGGCGATATCAATATGGGCCCAGGGCTGGTCGCCGGCGAAAGGTTTGAGGAACGCGGCGCCGGTGATGGTGCCTGCACCGACTCCGGGTGCGGCGATGTTTTTGAGATCGGCGATATCACTTTTAACGGCTGTTTCAAATTCTTCCCACAAGGGCAGTTCCCACACTCGTTCTCCGGTCGCGTCTCCGGCTTTTTTCAGGCGGGCGATCATATTTGCGTTGTTGCCTATCACGGCGGCGGCCTGGTGTCCCAATGCCATGAGCACAGCCCCTGTCAAGGTGGCCAGGTCGATCACTTCTTTCGGTTCATAACGTTGGGCATAGGTCAGCGCATCGGCGAGAACCAGCCTGCCTTCGGCATCGGTATTGAGCACCTCTATGGTCTTTCCGGACATACTTTTTAAAATGTCTCCCGGCTTGATGGCGGAACCGCCGGGCATATTTTCTGCCGCGGGAACGATGCCGATAACGTTGACGGGTAGTTTCAGGCTGGAAACCGCTTGCAGGGTTGCCAGTGTGGTGGCGGCACCGGACATATCCATCTTCATTTCATCCATGCTGGCGGGGGGTTTGAGCGAAATGCCGCCCGTGTCAAAGGTGACGCCTTTACCGACAATCACGGTCGGGGCTTTCTTTTTGGAGGTGCCGTAATATTCCAGCACGATCAGGGCTGGGGGTTCGTGGCTGCCGCGGGATACACCGAGCAGGGCGCCCATGCCGAGTTTTTCCATTTCCTTTTTGCCCAGCACCTTGCAGGTGATTTTGTTTTTACGGGCCAATTTTTTTGCATGCTCGGCCAGGAAGGTGGGCGTCGCGGTGTTGCCGGGATGGGATATCAAATCCCTTGCCGAATGCACGGCGCTGATAATTTTTTCTGCGCGGGAGATGGATTTTTCCACAGTTGCCTGCCGCGTTTTCAAAGCGGGAATGAGGGTCAGTTGCCCGACCCTGCTTGGCGGATCCTCTTTTTCATCTGTGGATTTATAGGCATCAAAATGATAAAGTGCGAGACCTGTTCCTTCGGCAACGGCTCCTGCGAGTTCGCCATAGAGCCCTCCTTTACCTTTAGAAATTTGGTCGAAACAGCACTCGTTTAAAAAAACCGTGACGGATTTAAAATTGGATTTTTCCGCCAGTTTCGCCGCGGTTCCCGAAGCCTGGCAGATTTTTTCTACTGTCACCTCTTTGGCTTTGCCCACCCCAACCAGAAGCAGGTTGTCGGCCTTCAAACAGCCGGTGCTGTTCAACAAAAGAGTTTGGTTGGATTTTCCCGTGAAGTACTTGTTTTCAAATGCCCTAGTTATTGCGCCGTTGAGGGCGGCGTCCAGGTCCTGGACCATTCCGCTTGGTTTTTTTTCTTCCGGGCAGGGGAGGATCAGGCATTCAGTTTTATGTTCAAGGGGCTTATCGGATTTCTGCTTTATTTTTATCATAGGGCTTTTATCAAAAATTAGACGTCGTTAGGTTTGGTGGGGCTTGCGTCATTTAGATTAGAGTTTATATTTATGATCTACAGCAATCAACCTCAATTTTACAAATGGAGGGGGGCCGAATGAACAAAACGAAGAAATATTTTTTTCTTTCAAGGCTGATGGCAATGGGTCTGGTAATGGGGGGTGTTCTGGCCGCCAACACGACGTATGCAGAATCTATTTTTGAATACCTGACACCGACTGCCGACAGCAGTCCGGCAGGACTGGCTTTCGATTCAAAAGGCAACCTCTGGTTTGCAGAGGTCAATGGCAACAAGATCGGGAAATTAACGCCGAGCAAGGTAAAGCCAGGGACGTCTGACGGAATCGTTGAGTATGAGCTCCCTCATGCTAACAGCAAACCGCAATATCTTATAGTTTCCCGTGACGATATTGTCTGGTTCAGCGAAATGGGTGGCAACCGGATTGGACGGTTGGACCCGGCAACCGGAATAATAAGGGAATACGATATTCCCACCCCTAATAGTGAACCGCATCATTTATTTGAATCGAAAGACAGGAAGATCTGGTTCACCGAGTTCGAAGCCAACAAAATTGGCAGGTTGGATCCGTTGATGGGAGAGATAAAGGAATTCACGGTCAATGAAGGTCACCCGCATGATTTAGTGGTCGACGATGAATACGTCTGGTACACGCAGGGAGGGAAGTTCTGGGCCAAGATTTTTGCCAACAAGATTGGGTATCTGGAATTGGAGTCGGGCAAAGTTGGGGAAATTGTCATCCCTCCGAAAAAATCGGTTCCGCATGGGATGTCTCTTGCGTCGGACGGTACCATCTGGTTCACCCAGTTTTTCGCAGGAAAAATTTCGCGGCTGGATTTTTCGGAGGAATTTCCGCCAAAGGTTGTTGATTATCAGATTCCGGGAAAAAGAACCGGAGCTCATGATCTGGTCGTGGATTACAACAAGCGATGGGTCTGGTTTGTGGCCAACCATAAAGATAGCATCGGCAAACTCGATTTAACCGAAGCCGACCCGGAAGCGGGAATCCAACTGTTCCCCTTGCCGACCAAGGGTGCACATCCCAGCAACCTGGTTTTGGATAAGGAGGGTAATGTCTGGTTCACTGAAATGGGGATGTATTTCCGGGGAAGGTACCAAAATAAAATAGGCAAATTGGTCCCTTGAATTTTGCGTACCCGGAGGGGGTTGGTTTCTTTGCAGGGTTTGTCTGCTGTTTTCCCTGAAAACTGGTCTGAGGAGTGCGGTTTATCCCAATGTTACACCTTATTTTTTAAAGGGTTACTGGGGTCCATAGTTGTTTGAGGGTCCTTGTCAGAGGCCGTTTGCGGGTATCGCCTGAAAGGTTGTAAACAGAGGCCTTATTTGAGGTCAAAAACCTTTTAAAATCAGTCTCTATGGAAAGTTTGACAATCTGGGTTCGGGTATCTAGAATGGCTGGAATTTTCCCGGGTTTTATGACATATTGTTATTTCTGGCGGGTGCTGCCCACTTGGCATGGTCGGGCTATACCCCTTGGGGCATGAAGGCAAATGAAAGTTACCACGCGCCCGTTTGTGGGATAGGGGATGGTTACTTGGCGCCCGTTTGTGGGATAGGGAATGGTTACTTGCGCCGAAAGACGGTTTGATGTCCGCTAAGATTTGTTGCTAGTTGGGTCCAGCGTCACGTTGGCCTGCGGGGGCGCTCCGTTTTTTTTGGTCGGATGCCGGGATTATTGAATTTAAAATTTTGTAAAATTTTCGAATAACGCTTAGGTATCAAGGAGATCGTTCATGGAAGCCGTTGCAGAAAAGAGCCAGGCTGTTGCTCAGAAACAGGGCCAGATAAAAATAACCGTATGCTTGAGCCTGAGTGGTATCGCTGAGGGAGGCGAAGAGGTCTATAAAGAATTTCAGAAGCAGATTTCTGAAATGGAAGCCAATGCCACACTCGGTGAACGAAAATGCGAAATGGGCCAGGTCGGGTGCCGGGGCTATTGCAGCCGTGATGTACTGGTGGATGTTTACATCCCCGATGAACCCCGGGTGACTTACGAGAAAGTTAAACCCGAGATGGTCAAAAGCATTTTGAATGACCATATTGTGGGCGGCAAGGTGTTTAAAAAGGCCGCTTCCAAAGATAATTATTACGATACATTGAAAATGCAGACCCGTGTTGTGATGGAGCATGGTGGTGCTATTGATCCGGAAAACATCGATGAATACATCAGGGTGGGTGGTTATGAATCCTTGAAAAAAGTTTTGACTACTATGAAGCCGGATGAGGTGATCGCCGAGATAAAAAAATCCGGATTGCGCGGCAAAGGCGGCGGCGGGTTTGTCACTGCTAACAAGTGGGAGAAGGCGGCCAAGGCCCCGACCGACGAAAAGGGAACCCGTTATATTATGGTTAATGGAGACGAGGGCAACCCCGCTTCCTATATGGATCGCAGTGTCATGGAAGGCAACCCGCATCAGGTGATTGAAGGTCTGTTGATCGGGGCTTATGCTATTGACGCGACGGAGGGGATCATCTACACCCGTTCTGATTATGCGATTGCGGTCAAGCGACTGAATATGGCCATCGAACAGGCCAAGGAAAGAGGTTTCCTGGGTGATAAAATTCTGGGTACAGATTTCAGTATCAACTTCCGGGTGCATGAAGGGCTCGACGCGTTTATTGGTGGAGAGTCCACGGCATTGATGGAAGCGGTTGAGGGCAAACGTCCGTTCCCGAAAGCGCAACCTCCTCATTCCAGCGAAGTGGGATTGTGGGGCAAACCGACCGTCTTGAACAACGCGGAAACCTGGGCCACGGTTCCTAAAATCATCAAAAATGGCGCGGACTGGTATGCGGCGATGGGCAATGAAAATGCCCAGGGGTGCAAGGTTTGGGCGATTGCTGGAAACATCAAGTACAACGGGTTGATGGAACTGGACATGAAAACCACCCTCCGGGAAGCCATTGATGATTATTGCGGTGGTATTCAAAAGAAAAAAGAGCTAAAGGTGATTCATGTAGGAGGCGTCACTGGCGGATTTCTACCGCCTGAAAAAGCTGATACCCCAATGGACTATGAAAGTCTTCTTGAAGAGGGCGTGTTGATGGGCCAGGCAAGTTTTTCGGCCTATGATGATTCGGCCTGCGTGATCGATCTCGCGCTTTTTTCCATTGGATTTAACGAAGGCGAAACTTGTGGCAAATGTACCCCCTGCCGGATTGGGCTGACACTTGTTAAAAACAAATTAGTGGATATCGCTGAAGGCCGGGGAAAAATGGAAGATTTGGATAAACTCGAGGCCTTGTGTGAAGAAATCAGCCAAACTTCCTTATGTGGGCTGGGAGAAACGGCACCGAAGGCAGTTCTTACCGGATTGAAATATTTTCGTAAAGTATATGAACGGCATATTGTCGATCAAACCTGTGACGCGGCACGGTGTGTCGGTTTGTATCGCTATTACGTCAAGGAAGAGGATTGTGTGGCCTGCGGCGCGTGCATCAAACCGTGTCCCACAGGAGCCATCACCGGGGGAACCCGCAAAGTCGCCGCGCACATTGATATGGACTTGTGCATCAATTGCAATGCTTGTTACCAGGCCTGCGCATTCCTGGCGATTGAATAGGATTTATTTTTATAGAGGCCTGCTGGCAACTGCCAGCAGGCTTTTTTTGTGCCTTTAATTAGCTGAGTTCGCTTTTTGTATTTGAATTCTTTTTAAATATAAAAGTTCCATGGCGTTATTTTTTAGACCTTGAACATAAGGTTTGACCAAAAGGTTCTGGGCGGAGACAAAAAGGGGAATCATTGGAACTTCTTTTTCGGTGAGCAGAATCTGGGCTTCATCATAGACCGCTTGTCGTTCTTGCGGATTTTTCAATGTAGATCCGAGAGCGATCAGTTCGTCGTAGCGCGGATGAGACCACCGAAGCCGGTTATTGCCGCTGGACTTAATGAAAAGGTTCATGAAGTTGTCGGGATCCGGAAAATCCGCCCCCCATCCCAGCCGAAAAATCTGCGGTGGGTCCAGATCCAACCGGCTGAGAAAAACTTTCCACTCCTGGCTTTCGAAATCAATGTTCACATTCAGGTTTTCTTTCCATTGGGCCTGGATGAATTCCCCAATGAACCGGTTGAGATCTCCTGTGTTGAAGACCGCAGTAACTTTTGGAAACCCTTTTCCGTTCGGATACCCCGCTTGCGCCAATAAGGATCTTGCTTTTTGAGGATCAAACTTTAATCCAATGCTCTCGTTGTACCCGAACATGCCTTTGGGAATCCATGATGAGGAGGGCAGTTCTCCGCCCTTCAGGAATCCGGGAATCCGTGACCGGTCAATGGCATGGGCAAAGGCTTGTCGGACAAGCGCATTATTGAAAGGTGGTTTTTGGACATTAAAGCCATAGTAATAACCCCTTAGCTGAGGTGTGTTTCTATATTCGGGGCTGGATTTAAAATGAGGAATAGCGACAGGCGGCAGTTCGACATAGTCCAGCTCTCCGGTTTCGTAAAGGGTTAATGCGGTAGTGGGTTCCTGTACAACGAAAATCCGGATGGTATCCACCGACGGTTTGCCTTCGTAGTGGCGGGGGTTGGCTTTCAACACCATTTTATATTCGTGTTGCCACTCTTCCAGTATATAGGGGCCGTTGGTGACAATATTTTCAGGCTCTGTCCAGGAGTCCCCATGTTGATGGATAACATCTTTTCGGGCGGGGTATGTGACCATGAAAGTGGTGATGCTGGGAAAATAGACTACGGGTTTTTTTAACCGGACCTGCAGAATATCCGGGGCCAATGCTTTTATCCCAACCTTGTCGGGATCGGTTATTTCTCCTGAATTGTATTGGCTGGCATTTTTAATGTCGAAGAGGAAGTAAGCGTATTGAGCCGCCGTCTCAGGTGCGAGCAATCGTTTCCAGGCATACTCAAAGTCCCCTGCAGTGACCGGTTTTCCATCACTCCAGGCAACATCGTTGCGTAGGAAAAAAGTGATGGTTTGGCCGTCCTCGGAATACTTCCATTTTTTTGCGATGGCAGGTTTGGGATTTAATTCGGAATCG
>CATMOP010000005.1 GCA_950072225.1 uncultured Nitrospina sp. | reverse complement strand
AGCATTATTTTAAGGGGGTCTCTATTTATTCGATAATTTTCTCTAAGGCAACTCGTAGCCCTTATTGTATAAGGGCCGCTCATGGCCAAAATTAATTTTTTGAGATGCACTATTTACTCAATACTAAAAAAAGCACAGGAAACCTGTGCCCTTACGACCCATCGAAGACAAACCAAGTAAGTATATTTAATATCAAGCACTTAGAAACCAAACCTTAACATCACGCCAAAGTCGGTGTCAAGCAGTTTAGGCAGGGGTTTTAAGGGTGGGGGTCCATCAGCCTTCTACGGCTTTCCAATCTTCACCGTTCCAGTTCAGGATCAGGCCATTATCTCCTACAGCATAAATATTTTCATCGCTACTGCCCCAGATGGCGGCGAGGTATTCTTTGGTGTTGGATTCTATCCGGGTCCATTGATCACCATCAAGGTAAAGAATCATTCCTTCATCACCCACCGCAAACACCATTTCTGCGGAAGGCCCCCAGACATCAAGAAAAAACTCCATGGTCTGGGAAGGCATTTCGGTAAACTCGGCCCCATTAAATTTAAAAATGACACCATCAGATCCCACGATATAAACATCATCGGGAGCAAACCCATAAATGCCGTAAAACTCCGCACTGGAGTTAAAAGTCATGCGAATCCAGCGTTCGCCATCCTGCTTGAGCACCAAGCCATCGTAACCCACGGCCAGCATGCCGCTTTCTTTGCATCCCCATAACCGGGTTACATCTGTATCGGTTCCTGTTTGGGTATACTTCCATGAACTGCCATCGTAGCGAAGTATTTTACCCAGCCGGGAGCAGGCATAGATTTCATCCGGGCCAAGACCAAAAATTCCGGTCATGGGTGGAAGTTTATCCATATCCTCATCAGGGGACCAGGCTTTGCCGTCATAATGAAGGATTCTCCCATCGGTCACCACCGCATAAACATTATCCGGCGCACTGCCCCAAATATTTTTGAAGGTCCAACGCCCTCCTGTTTCCATGGGAGACCACTGACTGCCATCGTAATGCAACATGGTTCCCTCGGCACCTCCGACAAAAATATCGTTTTCGTTAAATCCGAAGATGGACAAAAGGTGGCTGGAGGTCAAGGCAGACATAATCGTTCCCCAAGGTTATCGCTGTTTTCATAAGGGAATTTAATGATCATAAAGACATGTCACTCCATTCCTTGCCGTCATATTTAATCACCATTCCATTTTCACCGCATGCGTATACCTGATCCGGCCCAAGTCCCTTGACTTTTGTCAAATACTCATCCTTGGGTGACTGAATGGGAGACCATTTTTTGCCGTCATAATGAAGCATGACTGAATTGTCTCCGACCACAAAAATATTTTCATTGGAGGACCCCCAAATGCTCAAAAGGTATTCTTCGGTCCCCGATTGCATGGATTTCCAGTCTGTTCCGTCATACCGCAAAATCGTACCGTGAGAACCGCAAATATAAATACTGTCATTGCTGGTACCCCAAACGCCGAACAGGGAAACGGTCTCATCGGTCAAGTCCTCACGGCGCAGAAATTCTTTGCCATTATAAAACCGATAAATCCCCTCTCCGCCCACCGTGTGAATATGCTCCATATCCTCGCCCCACATACCGAACAAGTCATGAATGGTGTTGGGTTCACGGTAGTCCCATTTGTCACCATCCCAGTAAAGCATGCGCCCGCCAACCCCATAAAGAAAAATATTGTTTTCATCAAACCCATATACGGAGTTGAGCGAGTCGTAACTACCTGTATCTAATTGTTTCCATCCCTTGCCATGATAAGAAAGGACGACACCGCCAATACCTACAGCATAAACACAGTTTTCATGCGGTCCCCAAATACCCATAAGCGGGTTGGTATTCTCGGTTCTAACGGGCAACCACTCTTCCCCATCCCAATGTTGGGGAATCCCATCCTTTCCCACTACATAAATGCAGTCATCCCGAAAAGGCATAATATCGAGCAGATCCGGTTTTTCTCCTGTAAACATATTATGAGCCTATCTAAATAAAGGAAGTATGTCCTTTTACTATTTTTAACCTGTCCCTGTCAGGAAAAAAACCCTGCAAAAAAGAAAGGGTCCCCGGCTTAAAACCGGGAACCCTGATTCGTCAAGCCCTGGCCAAATCAAACCTCGGCCTTGGCTGTAAAAAAATAAACATCCTTCAACTTGGGAAAATTTTTATTATCCTTAAATAAGGCCTGCACTCCTTCGCCTACATCATTATGGATTAAAACCAGTGTTTCCAGGTTAGGAAGCTTCGTCGCTTCGGCCAAGGCCCTGGCACCCATATTACCCAAATCCGTCTCATACAAATCAATCAAAGTGAGATTTCTAAAATTCTCAGAACCTGCAATGGCTTCAGCACCTCGAAGTCCTACAGGATTAAAAGTCAGCGTCAATTGCTTCAGGTTGCTCAAAGTTTTCGATCCGGCCAGCGACTCCACCCCTTCACCTTCAATGTAGTTCCAGTTTAAGTTCAATTCCGTCAAGTTGCTCAGGTTTTTAGATTGAGCAATCGCAAGCGCACCTTCATTGCCAATGTTGTTCCTGTATAAAGAAAGTTGTGTAAGCCGGGTGAGGGTTTCAGAAGTCGCCAGGGCCTTAACTCCTTCATCGCCAATCTTGTCTCCCAACCATAGGGATACCAAGCCTCCCAAAATATTGGATGACGCCACCATTTTGGCACCTTCGTGGCTGATTTCATTATCACTCAATATCAACTCGGAGAGATTGAGCATATTTTTAGACTTGGCCAAAGCCTTGAGGCCCTCATCGGTAACCTTGTTTTTATACAGGTTCAAGGCTGTCAAAAACTTCATTTTATCGCTTTCCACCAAAACCTTGAGGCCTTCATCGCCAATATCGTTAAACTCCAAAAACAGGGCGGTGACTCCTTTAACCTTGTCGGATTCCAGAACTTTTATCAAGTCCTCATCATCCAGTTCCTTTTCCCTCAAATCCAGTTCGTTGTTTTCAGCATTCAGTCCCTGGTCAATGAGGCTGTCGATATCTTTTACTTCTTTTTCAGCCATTCGCACACGCTCCCGATAAAAATCCAGTTTAAGGGATATAAGAGTAATCCGCTATTTTAAGACAGTATCTGCGCTTGTAAAGCTTAAAATCCAATTATCCCCATCAATAACCCGAATTTGCAGTATTTTCACAAAGTCTTTGAAAATTAAAAATTATTAATATCATTTTTTAAAAAATTAAATTATATTTTCAAAACTCCATAAGAGAGTGCTGTTCCCCGTTATAATCTAATCAACTTCACTCAAAGGTTTTTCAAATGTCACCAAAGATCGATGAAATTACAGAGCGCATCAACCAGGCCAACAGATTTGTCCCCTCCCTTTTTCATGAATTGGAGCAAATCATTGTAGGGCAAAAATACCTGACCGAACGGTTGGTACTTGGGCTGTTAACCGGAGAACACATTCTTTTGGAGGGAGTGCCGGGACTTGCCAAGACCACTGCGGTAAAAACCCTTGCCCAATCTGTAAAAGCCGATTTTAAGCGCATTCAGTTTACCCCCGATTTGTTACCGGCCGATCTATTGGGAACCCAGGTGTATCAACCCAAAACCGGTGAATTTGATATTAAAAAGGGGCCTCTATTCGCCAACATAATCCTTGCGGATGAAATCAACCGGGCGCCAGCCAAAGTTCAAAGCGCCCTGCTTGAGGCCATGCAGGAAAGGCAGATCACCATTGCTGGTACGACCTTCAAACTCGAAGAACCGTTCATGGTGATTGCTACCCAAAATCCGATTGAACAGGAGGGCACTTATCCCTTACCAGAAGCGCAGGTGGACCGGTTCATGTTTAAGCTCCATATCGATTACCCGAGCAGGGAGGAAGAAAAAATTATCATGCAAAGGATGTCTACCACCAACAATGCTTATCAGGTCAAGCAAGTAGTGTCCCCTGCAGAAATTTTAAAGGCGCGCAAAGTGTTCGACGAAATATATATCGATGAAAACCTGCAGGACTATATCATTAGCCTGGTTGCGGCAACACGTGACCCGGAAAGCCACCAGATATCTTCCCTTAAAGGAATGATCCAGTATGGCGCATCCCCACGGGCATCCATATTTTTGAACCGGTGCGCAAAAGCTTATGCCTTTTTGCAAGGCCGGGGTTATGTCGTCCCGCATGATATTAAAAGCATTGGCCTGGACGTGCTGAGACACCGGATTATCCTTACTTATGAGGCTGAAGCTGAGAATGTGACTCCTGATGATATTCTAAAGAAAATATTCAACACCCTTGAGGTTCCATAGACATAACTATGTTACAAACTCTGACTCATACAATTCGAGATTGGTTCCAGGAACCGATTCCAACGCCTGAGCAGGATAAAAGTCTGCCTGCTGAACTATTGCAACGTATCAAAGCCATTCAGGTAAAGACCAATTATCTGGTCAATGACATCATGGCAGGAGAATACGTCTCTGCATTTAAAGGCCGGGGAATGGAATTCAGCGAGGTGAGGGAATACCAGCCCGGAGATGATGTCCGGTTGATTGACTGGAACGTGACCGCCAGGATGAATCAACCTTTCATTAAGGAGTTCAAGGAAGAACGGGAATTGACCCTCATGCTTCTGGTTGACGTGAGCTCTTCTGGCGAATTCGGTTCCGCCGGAAAACTTAAAAATGAAGTTTCTGCCGAAATTGCGTCTATCCTCGCTTTCGCTGCCATCAAAAACAACGACAAGATCGGATTGATCGTGTTCTCGGACAAAATCGAGCACACCATACCGCCTAAAAAAGGCAAAGCCCATATCTGGAATATCATCCGTACCATTCTTAATTTCAAACCGGAAGGAAAAGGCACCAACCTTTCCCTACCCCTCGAATATCTTTTGAATATTCAGAAACGAAAAGCCACCGCCTTTTTAATTTCCGATTTTCAAGATACCAACTATGAAACAAAACTGAAACTGGCAAAACAAAAACACGATCTGATCGCCATCAGCATTACCGATCAACGAGAGGAAAGCCTGCCCAATGTCGGCTTGATTCAACTTGAGGATGCGGAATCAGGAGAAACCTTATTGGTGGACACCAGCGATGATGAGATGACCCGGCAGTACGCCATACAGTTTCAGGAAAAAAGGGAAAAACGAAAAACCTATTTCCGCTCCATAGGTATTGACACCATAGAAATTCACACAAACCGGTCTTTAACAGAACCCATCATCCGCTATTTTAAGATGCGGGAAAAGAAACACTAATTATGAGCGAAAATCCTAAATTTATCCCGACCGATAGGGTCAGCAAAAAGCTGAAAATCGTTGTCATTATGCTTACAGTATTAATTTTTTTGGCTTTTATAGCCTTATTCAACAAGTTCTCAAACAAACAACCCATCAAAAACGTGCCTGCTGTTCAGGAACCACTATCAAACCAGCATTTGGTCGATGAATATCAAAGGGTGGGAACACGCCTGATGAATTCTGGTTTAAAAGAACAGGCCATCGATCAGTTCATCAGAGTATGGGAGATGCAAAAATTCGATGGGGTCGAAAAGGCGAAAGCGGCGCAAACTGTGGGACGTTTATATGCCGACCTCGGCAACTGCCCCGAAGCCCTGGTCTGGTTATTTCGGGCAGAAGTTCTGGATCCAGAAAAAATACTGACCCCACTCATCGACGCTTGCCTGGCAAAAGTCAGGAACAATATTTCCGGCCAATGAAAAATGTAACTTTTCGGACAACGTTTTCTGAGGGAGTTATTCCCTTTTCTTCCCTTTCCACCCTTTTCGCTCTTTTTGCCCTTTTAGTTTGCCTGACCCCATTTACCATCGCTGGTGAAAATTTAAACCCGGTTTCCGTCACCACCCGCATCACTCCCAATACTTTCACTCTTGGAGATATAGCGACTTACACCATTACCGTTCAGCATGATGCCGACATCCATCCTGCCGCCCCCGATATCCCGCCCAAAAAAGGCTTGGAGTTTGTTAGCAAAGGGGAAAATCCGCCTCGGACAATTAACGGGCAAACCGTCCATGAATACTGGTATAAACTTCGAGTCGATGATATTGGCAAGCTGGCGCTTCCTGCCATCCCTGTTTCCTTTGACGCGCCAGACCCAAAAGAATCCGGGAAAACCATTCAGGGAACCATCCTGGCCCCAGAGGCAAATCTGGAAGTGCAGTCTCTTCTAGCCATAGCCGGAAACCCTGAAGGGATTCACGATATCAAACCACTGGAGGAAATTCCCCCTCCCTGGATTCATTACCTTTGGACGGCTCTGGGAGTGCTCGCCCTTTTAGCACTGTTCTATTTTCTCTGGCGGAAATGGAAATCCCGGTCCATTTCACAATTTCGTTCCGCCGCAGTCCCGGCTTTAACGCCAGAGCAGTTGGCATATAAAGAACTCGAGGCACTCAGAACCAAAGGATGGCTTCAAATTGGACGGATTCAAGATCATTTTTTTGAATTGTCGGAAATCTTTCGCCGGTACCTGGAAAACCGTTACCAATTTCCGGCGCGGGAATGGACCACAGAAGAAATCACGGCTCATTTCAAACATTTTCCTGACCTCAGTGAAAACTTAAAACGGCAAGCCCAGACCATCCTGACTCAAACAGACCGTGTCAAATTTGCCAAGGCCGAACAAACAGATGGGCGGGATGAAATGCAATCCGTCACTAACTTTATTAAGCAGGCTTGGCCAAACCAGCCAGTTTCTGCCTCACAAGTTCCAAACCGATCATGAATTTTTCCCAATTTCAAGATCCTTGGCTATTGTTATTCCTGTTAGGATTGCCCCTGCTTGCCCTGCAAAAAAGGCAGGGAGCAACAGTACATTTTTCTTCCATCGTTGCTCTGAAAACCTTACGCCCATCCCGAGTCGATCTTTATGCTGGACTTCCTCTTGTACTTCGCTTTTTGGCATTGGCTCTTTTAATCATCGCCCTGGCCCGCCCGCAGGAAGGGCACAAGAGCACGGAAATTCTTTCTATCGGGGTCGACATCATTCTGGCATTGGATACCTCAGGAAGCATGCGGGCTCTGGACTTTATTGAAGATGAAAAACGCATCACCCGGCTCGCTGTAGTAAAAGGGGTGGTCTCCAAATTTATCGACAATCGGCCCAACGACCGGATCGGAATGGTGGTATTTGGGGAGCAGGCCTACACCCAATGCCCGTTAACGTTGGATCAGGACATCCTGCAATCATTTCTTAGTAAGCTGGAAATTGGTATGGCTGGTGACTCCACAGCCATTGGTTCGGCAATAGGTATCGCAGTAAAACGACTCAAGGATCTGGAATCAAAATCCAAAGTCATCATTCTGTTGACCGATGGCAGGAACAATGCCGGGTCCCTGCCCCCTCTTCAGGCCGCCCAGACAGCCAAAACCTTCGGAATAAAAATCTACACCATTGGAGTGGGCACCAAAGGCAAGGCACCTTTTTTGGTCAACTCTATTTTTGGCCAACGCTACGTCTATCAGCAAGTGGATATCGATGAAAATACGCTTAAGAAAATAGCCCAAGTTACCGGCGGCGAATATTTCCGGGCTACCGACCTGGAGTCCTTGAAAAACATTTATAACCAGATAGATGAAATGGAAAAGTCGGAAGTCAAAGTGATCGACCACTCGGAATACAAGGAACTTTTCTCTTATTTTCTGGTACCGGGACTCCTGTTTCTTTTACTGGAAATCGGTCTTTCCAATTCCCTTTTGAGGAGGATTCCTTAAATTATGCGATTTGGCGAGCCTGTTTATTTTCATTTATTGTGGGGCCTGATCCCATTGATCATTTTCATGTTGTGGGGTATGAAAAAGAAACAGCTACTCACCATCAAATTCTGCGGTAACTCTTTGCTTTCCAGACTGATAAATCCTGGAGTGAAAAAATGGCATCATACCCGAACCATTTTTGTTTTTCTAGCAGTCTTGTTCCTCTTATTGGCAATCACTCGTCCACGTTGGGGCTATCATTGGGAAGACCTGCATCAGCGAGGAGTCGATGTCATCGTCGCCCTGGATGTTTCCAACAGCATGCTGGCAGAAGACATTAAACCCAACCGGCTTGAGAGGGCCAAACGAAAAATCTCCGATCTTCTTAACATGTTGGAGGGGGATCGAATCGGACTGATAGCCTTTGCCGGAACCGCCTTCGTCCAGTGTCCTCTGACTCTCGATTATAGTGCCGCCAGAATATTTCTTTCCGCCATTGACACGCAATTGATCCCTGTGCAGGGAACTGCCATCGGCAATGCCATCGAGACCTCCGTGAAAGCGTTTCGCACTCAAGATAAAAAATCCAAAGCCCTGATTTTGATAACTGATGGGGAAGATCAAACAGGAAATGCCCTTTCAGCCGCAAAGTCAGCGAGAAGCCAGGGCGTAAAAATATATACGATCGGAATCGGGGGAGAAATTGGTGCCCCCTTGCCTAATCCATCTGCCAAGGGGGGATTTAGGAAAAATCAGCAAGGAGAAGTCATCCTCTCAAAACTGGATGAGATTACATTGCAAAAGATAGCCCTGGCAACAGGAGGTAGTTACGTTCGCTCGGTCACCGGGGATATCGATCTAAAAACCATTTATAAAGGCCAAATCAAAAAACATATCGAGAAAAAAGAACTGAAGTCCGAGCGTCGCAAAATCTGGCAGGAGCGTTTCCAATGGTTCATTTTTGTAGCATTATTTTGCCTGGTCATAGAGGCCTGTTTGGCTGAAAAAAAACCCTTGTCTGACCGATAATTTTAACCTGCATTCCCCTACCTAATTTTGGTAAAATATCAATAGATTCAGTGCAGTTTCTGGTTGCCCTCACCGTGACAACCAACCTTCACAGTTTTATCCATTAGAGTAATCAGCAACTGTTAGTTCTGTATTAACAAATACGAAAGGAAGAAATAATGCAAGATTCACTTAGAACCATGAGCGTAGATGCCGTAGCCGCAGAGCAACAGCGGTTCATGGTGCGTGTCTATAACTGGATGACTGCCGGACTGGCGATAACCGGTTTCATGGCCTTTTATGTTTCCAACAATGAAACAATAATGAGCATCATATTTGGCAATCCCATTATGCCGATTGTTCTCATGATTGCTCAGATCGGGCTGGTTTTCTGGCTGGCTTCAAGAGTCATGCAAATGAGCGTGAGTCAGGCGACGGGTGTTTTCATGCTCTATGCGGGCCTGACCGGCGTTACTTTTTCTTTTATTTTTGTGGTTTATACCTCCGCATCCATTACCTCCACGTTCCTGGTCACAGCAGGTACTTTTGGCGCCATGAGCCTGTATGGTTATACAACCAAAAAAGACCTGACCTCATGGGGAAGCTTTCTGTTTATGGGCCTTATTGGAATCATCATAGCTTCAGTGGTGAATATGTTCATGCAAAGTAACATGATGCATATGATCATCACCTATGCCGGGGTGCTCATCTTTGTGGGCCTGACCGCCTACGACACGCAGAAGATAAAAGAGATGAACATTCTCGGAAATGAAGGCACCGATGAAGATACTAAAGAAGCTATCCGTGGAGCCCTAACCCTGTACCTGGACTTCATCAACCTGTTCCTCATGCTTCTGAGGCTGATGGGAGACAGAAGGTAAGTTGAAAGCCTATCATTTCAATTTGGACAGTTCCCGGCTCCCTGGGGCCGGGAACACCCCAGTTTCTACAATCAGGGTTTGCATTCTTCAAGCCATGACCTCCGCCATCTTTATTCTTATATTATCCCTTCCCTTGACCGGGTTTGCGGAATCGGTGGACTCTAAAATTCAAGAAGGCATCTCCCAGTATCATGAAGGGAAATTTAAGGATGCCGGACAAAGTTTCTCTTCAGCGCGCGTAGATCGCCCTGACGATTCACGCATACCCTATAACCAGGGAAATGCTCAGTATAAGGAAGGACGTTTTCCGGAAGCGCTGCAAGCTTTCACTCATTCTTCTTTAGACGAAAAGAATCGGGACAACAGGAAAAATTCAATCTACAACACCGGCAATACCCTGGTAAAACTAGGAAAACTAAAAGAAGCCGAGTCGGCCTATAAAAAAGTGCTGCGCCTAGACCCTGGGGATATGGATGCTAAATTTAATCTGGAATATGTCCGCAAACAATTAAAAAAGGAAGAAGATCAAAAACAGGATTCTGATCAGGGCAAACAGAAAAACGAAGAGCAACAAGCCGACAACGAACATTCTCCGCCGGAAAAGAATGATGCCGGAAAAAATGATCCAGAAACCTCCGAACAACCTGGAGAACGGGAACCCGGAATGGAGGATGAAATCTCTGAGAAAGAAGCAGAACGGATGCTGGAAAGACTCACCGAAGATTTAAAAAGCATCAGCCGCATGCAGGCCGGAAAAACAAAATCTTCATATCAGGGGAATGACTGGTAAAAATGAAAATGTTTTCAGGCAAAATTAAAAAGATAGTTTGCCTTTTCCTATTTCTCGCGCTGAACCCCGTTTCTCAAAGTTTTGGACAGGATATTTCCGTAACGGCAACGGTAGACAAAAACCGTTTGACCCTGGAGGATGTCCTGCAACTCTCCATCATCATTCAGGGAACCCAGAACACACCTCCCCCCGAACTGTCTTCTTTGCCAGATTTCAGGGTGGTTTCCGCAGGCACTTCCTCATCCACCCAGTACATCAATACCCAGCGCAGTGTTTCCATCACCTACAATTACCGGCTGACTCCCATGAACACGGGGACATTTGTCATTGGACCAGCACGGGTGCGGGCAAACGGAAAAACTTACTCCACCCAGCCCATAACGATTGCAGTGCAAAAGCCTTCAAACCGAGAAACCGCCGGAAACAGAACTGCATTTGTTGTTACCACCTTATCCAGTAATAAAGCCTATGTTGGAGAACAACTGGTTTATACCTTCCGCGTGTTTCATCGCATTGACGCTAAAAACCTGAATTTAAGCCTGCCTTTCGATAAAACCCGGTTTCATAAAGAAGAACTGGGAGAACCAAAATCATATAATAAAATTATTAACGGACTTCAGTACCATGTGCAGGAATTATCACTAGCACTTTTTCCTTTGAAAAAAGGACAGTATGAAATTCCCTCCAGCATAATTGAGCTGGACCTTATCCACAGTACACAAAACCGTTCCAGCCGGGACCCCTTCAGCCAGTTTTTCGGCCGACGCACTCGGGCCGAGCATAAGGTTCTACGGTCTCAACCCCTTTCCATCGAGGTTCTACCTCTACCTGATGGAGCGCCTGAAGGATTTGAAAATATAATCGGTCAATTTAATATTTCCGCAGAACTTGGAAAAAACGACCTTGAAGTAGGAGACACCACCACCCTGACGCTGACCGTTTCGGGAAAGGGTAATGTTCGGGATATTTCCTTCGAGGAACCGGCCTTAAAAGGCTATTTTAAAATCTATCCTGACAAGCCCGAGTTTCACCAAACCATTCGTAACAACGAAATTATGGGAGAAAAAGTTTTCAAATTTGCCTTGGTGCCTCTGGAGGCAGGAAGTAGAACCCTGCCAAAATTTTCACTGCCCTTTTTTGATCCAGGAAAAGCCCAATACCGTGTCGCTCAAACACCACCCATTCCTTTAAACATAAAACCTTCTGCAACAAAAGAAAAACTCAATCTGGTGCAGTCCAGACAACAAGACGCGCAGGCACCTGAAATTGAAATTCTTGGCAGAGATATTTTCCCCATCTACACTGAACTGGATAAATTTCAAAATGCCCGTTCTCATTCATCGGCATTCCTGGGAATAAGTTTTGGATCGCCTGTGATTCTCTTCATTCTGTCGGCATTTATAATTAAACAACAGAAACGGATGAAATATGATGTGGCTTTTTATCGACGTCGAAACGCCTATAAAAACGCAAACCAGCGCTTAAAAAAAATGTCAGCGCTGGAGCATTCCGGCCTATCCGCGCCCAAAGAGTTTGGCCGGGAGTTGTCGGAAATTCTGCGGGAATACATCGGTAATAAGTTGAACCTGCAAGGAAAAGCTATCACCGCTGAGGAAGTGGAGATCCGGCTAAAAGAAGCGGACTATGAATCTGCCGAAGTGACCCGAAAACTTCTCGAAAGATGCGAAACCCTTCAGTTTGCTCCGACAACCCGTGGTAGCACAAAGGAACTACTTGGAGAATCTGAAAACCTGATCAAGCTGTTGGAGAAACAATCGTGAAATATTCCAATGGTTTTTCATTATTTTTATTTTTTGTATTAACAATCTTTACCAGCCTCCCCACGGATGCCTCCGAATATTTAAAGGAAATCGTTCGTGCCAATGACTTGTATTCCGAAAAACGTTATGCCCAGTCCGCTCAAGCTTATGAATCTTTAATCAACAAGGGCGTACGTAACGGATATTTGTATTACAACCTGGCTAACACTTATATACGTATGGGGAAAACAGGGCCCGCTGTTTTAAACTATATTCATGCCCGAAAATGGATTCCGCGCGATGAAAACCTGGAAGCCAATTTGAAATTTGCCATTCAACAAACTCAGGACAAAATAGAGCCCCCAGCACCCGGAACTCTAAGCACTCTTTTTTTCTGGAGCAACGATTTTAATTTAAACGAACTTATTTATCTCGCCATAGGCTTGAATTTCGTTTTCTGGGTCAGTCTGGCCCTGTGGCTGTATTTTCCTTCCCTGAAAATCATCCGTAACGCTCTTTTTTGTTTTCTTTTGCTTTCATTTTTTTCAATCGGAGTTAAACTTAAAAATGAATCCGATTTTAAACTGGGTGTGGTCCTGGTTAAAAGTGTCGAAGTGAAGTCCGGACGCGCTGAAGATGCGGTTACTTTATTCCAACTACACGAAGGCGCTCTGGTTACCGTCACCGACAAATATGAAAACTGGCTGGAAGTTCGTCTCAACGATGAGCAAAAGGGCTGGGTCCCCAAAAATTCCATGGGGACCTGACACCACCACGGAGCAGAAACAATGAGCGTTAAATTGCCTCGAACTGTAGGAGGTTGGGGAGCCATACGTTATTCGCTGAAAATGGCGAATCGGGCCGGAGGCTTGTGGCCCATGCTGAAGGCGCTGGCTTCCAAAAATAACTGCAAAAGTTGCGCACTGGGAATGGGTGGACAAAAAGGCGGAATGCGTGATGAAAAAGGCCATTTCCCCGCTGTCTGCAACAAGTCTTTCATGGTCCAGGCCGCAGATATGCAAGGGGCCATAGCCGAAGATTTTTTCAATCAATTCGATATTTCTACCCTTTCCAAATGGTCTCCTCGTGACCTGGAATTGAGCGGACGTTTGACCCAGCCCGTTCTTTGTGAACCCGGAGATTCCCACTACCGTCCTATTTCCTGGTCAGAAGCCATGAACCGGGTGGTCGACAAACTCAAAACAACTTCAGCATACAGGTCTTTCTTTTATGCCAGTGGGCGTTCTTCCAATGAAGCAGGTTTTCTTCTGCAACTGTTTGCCAGAATTTATGGAACCAACAACGTCAACAACTGTTCCTTTTTCTGCCATCAGGCTTCTGGAGTCGGACTGAGCCAGAGCCTGGGAACAAGTACCGCCACTATTGAACTGGATGACCTCGATCACACCGACCTGGTTTTTTTAATTGGATCCAACCCGGCTTCCAATCACCCCCGTTTCATGCGTATTCTCATGGATGTTCGCCGACGCGGGGGACAAGTGATCGTGATCAACCCAGCGAGGGAACGTGGCTTGGAAAATTTCAGTGTCCCTTCTGATGTACGGAGTCTGTTGTTCGGTTCAGAAATCGCCAGCCTTTACCTGCAACCCCATATAGGCGGAGACATCCCCCTGTTCAAAGCTATCGCAAAATCCCTCCTGGTGGATAAAGGTTGCCTGGACCAAAACTTTATCGCCAACCACACACGAAACTTTGCTGAAGTCGAGAAAGATATCAAAGCTGAGTCTTGGGAAACTTTAGAATCTGCTTCCGGCATATCACGGGAGGAAATTGAAAAAACCGCACGAATTTATTCCAGGAGCAAAAACACCGTGTTTGTCTGGGCTATGGGAATTACCCACCATGCTTTTGGTGTGGACAATGTACAGGCCATTGTCAACTTGGCACTCATGCGGGGAATGGTGGGGAAAAAACATGCCGGGCTCTTGCCCTTGAGAGGACATAGCAATGTACAGGGAATTGGCTCGATGGGTTTCACCCCGCAATTGAAAAAGGCGGTGTTAGACAACCTCGAATCTAAATTTCCGGTGAGCCTGCCTACCAAACCGGGTCTCGACACCTTGGGATGCGTGGAAGCTGCCAACAACGGGGAATTTGATTTTGCCTGGAACCTTGGAGGTAATTTATATGGCTCCAATCCAGATTCCCGGTTCGCCCAGACAGCCCTTGCCAAAATTGGTTTCAGTCTTTTTCTCAATACCACCTTGAATCAGGGACATTTTCTCGGGCGGGGCCAAACCAGCCTCATTCTTCCCGTTGTAGCCCGGGATGAAGAACCGGAACCCACCACGCAGGAAAGCATGTTCAGCTATATTAGGCTCAGTGACGGAGGCTTGCAACGCTATTCGGGACCCAGGAGTGAGGTAAAAATAATCGCGGAAATTGCCCAACGTGTTCTGGAGGATTCCCCGCTCCCCTGGAAGTCCTTAAGCGAAACGGGAAATATACGGGAAATCATCGGTGCGATCATCCCAGGGTTCGAGCAATTAAAGAATATTGATCGTACAGGAAAAGAATTCCATATTGATGGAAGAATTCTGCATGCCCCAAATTTTCCCAGTCCTAAGGGCAAAGCCAGTTTTAAAGTCTGTCCCATTCCTGCCGTTAGGGGGAACAAGGAAAACAGCTTTATTTTGATGACGGTTCGCTCGGAGGGTCAATTCAACACCGTAGTTTATGAACCAGACGACCGATATCGTGGTGTCTCTTCCCGCAATGTCGTTTTAATAAACGAAGAAGATATAAAAAGAATCGGATCTAAAGAGGGCGACCTGGTAACGGTCAAAAATGATACGGGGATTATGGCCGGGCAAAAATTACAGGCTTATCCCATTAAACAGGGAAATATCATGATGTATTATCCTGAAAGCAACGTTTTGGTACCGCGCCAGTTTGATCCTCAATCGAAAACCCCTTCTTTCAAATCTATCGAAGTATTTTTGGAAAAACAGCTATGAAATCAAGCCGCACTCCCCATTTCCGTTTATTGCCGTTTATTTTGTCGGCCCTTTTTCTTATAACAGCGGAAAAATCCTTGGCTGGAAATTCCTTTGTTAAAAAAATCCGCGTTACGGGCAATACCCTCATCGACCCTTATTTTGTAGATGGGTATCTTGATTTGGGAAACGGATTAAACATGACCCCGGAAATCATGGACCTGGTCGCAAGTGAATTAAAAGCCAACTACAATTATCACGGGTATCCCAATATTGGCGCCTATTCAAAACTTAAAGTTAAAAACGGAGTCATGACAATTAAAGTCGATGAAAAGGATGAATACCGCTGGGGCAGGCCCCGTGCTGAAAGAGCTGTACTCAAACAGGCTTTTCTGTATGACATAAACCTCAAGGATTTCAAGAAACAGGAAATCATTGAAACCCTGGTGAAGGGCTACCAAAAACAAAGAACAATTGAGGAATTAGTGGCTAAATTCCTGTTGCAAAAACAAATAAATCTCATCGCAGAAATTAATTCCCAAAGGATCACCGCGTTGCGGGAACAGGTTTTTGATAAGGTCAGAGAGTTTCAATCGATAAAGAAAAACCTCGAAGAGCAGGAAACCAGAAGAATTGAGGAAATGAGGAGTCGGATACAATCCGGCAGGCTTAAAAAATTTACTGACTTGGCTACTGAAGACCAGGAAATGGACGAATACACCGATCTGGATGCGTTTTTAGATAACGCAATGTTTGAAGAATCGCTGAATCCCGGACTTTAGCCCTGGATTTAACTTAACGCGGAAAGGAACCCCTGCATCTGGGCTTTTTTCTTGATATCCCCTTCCCTGTAAACCGCAATCACTTTTTCTACAACACCTTTTAATTTTCTGTCCTGCATCATAAACATAAAGTCTTCATATGGGCGGGACAGTTCTGTAGACTTTTCCATATCAGGGACCAGTTTCCTGTATACCGGGCCTTTACCGGTTAATAGCCAATAAATATTTAAATCAGTATAGTTTGATAAATTTGACAAAGTGGTAGCCGAGGGCAAAGACTTATCATTCTCCAAATCCGAAAGCGAACCCTGTGAAACTTTAATCAAGCGGGACAATTGCATCAGCTTTAATGGAACAGACTTCCTCCATGCTCTCAATCGTTTTCCGGTGGTTTTCTGATTTTCAATTTGTCTACTCATTATTAACGAGCCTCCCGGTTAGAAAAATTCTGCCCCCCACATTTGAGGGGTAATCCTGCGGCCGAAACAAAAAAGACCTCAAAAGCGAGATCTATGCATTGGCACTTCACCATCAGGAGCAGTATCAATCTGGTAGCCTTCTTTTTGGAGTTTTACTTCCAAGGCCGCTAATAGCTCCTTATCATCGTCGACTAAAAGGATTCGGTGATTCATTTTTTTCCTGGTTTACAAAAAGTTAGTAACCGA
>CATMOP010000004.1 GCA_950072225.1 uncultured Nitrospina sp. | reverse complement strand
TAGATTTTATCTCATCCAGTTTCCCTCCGATATGTATCGCTGCCAGGCCCAGATTTTCAGAAGGGAATTTGTTCTCTATCCATTCGTGAACATTTTCTCCGGCAGACAGGGTGTATTCCCTTAGTTCTTTGGGATCACATAATGCAATAGCCATGAACGGGAATTGGGGGAGGGCGTCTTCCGGACCGATCACTGGGCTCTTCAGATTCTCTTTATGGTCGGGATGATCGTGATTGAGGTTGATCAGTTTTCCCGGAGGAATGCTTTCCGGGTCAGCCCAAAGAAACTCGGGGCTTTCAGCGAACCCTTCGACGATGGCTTCGCCATTGCGTTTATACCAATTGGTGGTTCCCAATCCGATCACCGGCCACTCTTTGTCAAAGTTTGCTATTTCCTGGGTAATTTCCTCTATTTTTGAGAAGTGAAAAAAATCGCCCTTTAGCAACCGCTCTACTGTGTTGTAGGCAAGGATGATTGATCGTTTATCACTGATTATCATGGTTATCCTTTGAAATGGTCAGCCCTTTTGCAGGGCGGGTTGTTGCTGGGTCAGGCAATGGATACCACCCAGCCCCCAAATGAGGGTTTTGCATGGAATTGGGATGATAGCTCGTCCCGGAAACAAAGGAGCTATCAGATCCTGAGCTTTCCTATCATTGGGATGATCATATATCGGTACCAGTACCGCGTGGTTGGTAATGTAAAAGTTTGCGTAGCTGGCAGGAAGACGTTCTTTCTCGGTGCCAACGTAACCCGGCATGGGTAGTGGAATTATATGGAATGGGTTTCCGTCCTGGTCCTTTGCAGCTTGCAGGCGCTCATAATTATGTTTTAACCCTAGATAGTTTACGTCTCTTTCATTTTCCTCTAAAGAGCAAACAATGGTAGTAGGGTTCACGAAACGGGCCAGATTGTCGATATGCCCATCGGTGTCATCTCCTTCCAAATCCCCACTCAACCAGATGATTTTTGATGTCCCTAAATAATTTTTTAAAAACTCTTCCATACGTTCCCGGCGTATCCCTCCATTGCGATTTGGGTTGAGGATGCAGGAATCGGTAGTCAAGCAGGTTCCACGACCGTTTACTTCTATAGCACCTCCTTCCAACACAATTCCCGGTTTGAACTTTGGGTATTCCAATTGTTCGGTAATAATGCTACCTGCAAGGTCATCGAGCTCCCATTTATATTTCCGTCCCCAGGAATCAAAATCCCAGTCGTTGATAGCTACTTCTTTCTCTCGCACCAGGAAATTAGGGCCGTAGTCTCGGATCCATGAGTCATTAGTAGGAATATCATACAAAGAAACCTGGTCCATGTTCACGCCATTGGACTGCAGTTTAATACGCAAAGTTTCTTCCGCAGATTTATCCTGAACCAGAATATGGGTTTGTTCTCCCTTAGCGATGGCTTTTACAATTTGAAGGTAGTCGGATTCGACTTGTTCCATATCCTGGTTGGGCCAGGTTTCGGGATCATGGGGCCAGGTCAGCCAGGTGCTTGCATGGGGTTCCCATTCGGCTGGCATGCGATAACCTTCAGAGGCAGGAAAATCATTCATCGGTATCAAGATACAGTTTAGAGAGACCTTGATATGCATCGACCCTCCGGTCCCTTAAGAAGGGCCAGTTTTGCCTTACTGATTCAATTTCTGGCAGGGAACATTGAGCAATCACGATCTGCGGTTCATTATCAGCCTGTCCTATAACCTTTCCAAATGGATTACAGATAAAGGATCGGCCCCAGAAGGTCAGGGCATTTTCCCGGGCCACCCGGTTCACCGATCCGAGAAAGACACCATTGGAAATAGCGTGAGATCTTTGTATGGTTTCCCATGCGGTAATCTGCTGTATAGATTCTTTCGCATCTTCATCCTGATAGCCGATGGCGGTTGGGTAAAATAAAAACTGTGCCCCAGAAAGGCAGGTTAACCGGGCCGCTTCAGGGAACCATTGATCCCAGCAGATGAGCACTCCAATTTTTCCGAAACGGGTGGAAAAGCTTTTGAAGCCAGTGTCTCCTGGAGTGAAATAAAATTTTTCAAAGAAACACGGATCATCAGGAATATGCATTTTGCGATAGGTTCCTGCAACGCTTCCATCCGCATCGATAACAATGGCCGAGTTGTGATAAATGCCCTGGGTCCGCTTTTCAAAAAGGGGAACAATCAGTACCACCTCCAGCTCTTTGGCCAGCTTCGAGAATGTGTCGCTCGTTGGGCCGGGCAGGGGTTCGGCCAGGGAAAAATTTTGGGTGTCTTCAGTTTGGCAGAAATACTGAGTCAGGAAAAGCTCGGGAAGGCAAATGATTTGCGCTCCTTTTTTAGCTGCGGCACGAATGGAATCCATCGCGCATTTCAGATTTTTATCGGCATCCGGTGAACAGGCCATTTGAACAAGGCCCACAGTTATTGTCGATAGGTCGATCTCATTTTTTTTCATAGAGATTTAAAAAAGATAATAGTAATTTCGTTCAAAGGAGTTTGTTATAATAAAATATTGTAGCATTTGCTAGGGCTCCGCTTGCAAGCAGAAAAACAAATTTCCCCAACCACTAGGCGTGGGGCCGACTAGCAAAGGCTCGTTGAGCCGAGAGAATGTTTATCCGCAGGGTAAAGAATTGCAACTTACCGGCGGAGGTTCTCCGTCCCTTCGTGGAAGGGGGGAGCTTCAATGGACCCCTCTTTTTAAAGTACCCGCTTCGGGGCATGAAGCTAATGAAGAAATATCACAGGGGCTGGGGTGATTTACAACTTCTTGTGCAATATGCGGCTGGGGTAAAAGTTTATTGCAAGCCAACAGCGGAGGTTCCTCACCTCCATTTTTAATTCTATACCTTTTATACTAAAAATTACTTATGTGGATCAAACGCGAATTTAGAGATTATTATAAACCAAAATTAAGGCGGGAACTGAAGAGGGAGCCCAGCCAGGAGGAAATGGATCGGCGTTTTGAAGAAATTTACAGTAAGGTCAGTTGCACCCTTCTTGTGGGAGTTCTGGAAGGGGTCGCCATCTATTTTTATGAAATTGCAAAAATTAGCAAAGAGGAGCTGGATGGTTTCAGAGACCGTCCCGAAGAATATCTCTTTGAACGTTTTGGCGGCGGAAATTTCAAGTTAAACTTCTATGAAGGCCCTTCTTTTGTGGTTTGTGTTAATTTTAAACCCAAGGGTGAACCCAAGTGGATTCCCTTGCTCCCCGATAAAGTGGGTTTTAATCCTAAACCGGCGTAATCGCCGGGGGCAGTGAGCAATAGCTCTGTCTGGCTAGATACAAGTTGCCTTGGCTTAATAAGTTATTGCTATTTGTTTCCCTCGCTAGAGGGCCAGCTTGATCCATTCTGAAATCTTGAGTTTTTAGTTATGAATGAAAGGGTTTTAACGCCCATTATTGAGAGTGGAGATTTTTCATCTCAAGTCAGCCTGGTTCAAAAATGGACGGAAGAATCAGGCCCTCCTGTTGTTGTCGAAGGCTTGAGGGGTTCTTCGCGCGCACTTTTTTTGGCGAAGCTGGTTAAAATCCGAAAACGTCCTGTGGTTATTTTTACGGCTGATCAAAACAGGGGCGAAGTTTTACTGGATGACCTCAAATATTTTTTCCACTATGAAAAAATAAAATACCAGCCGTTTTTTTTCCCCGCTTGGGAACTTCTTCCGTACGAACTGCTTTCCCCTTTAAACGAGATATCTGGAGAAAGGCTGGATATTCTTAATCGGCTTCGGATCGGAGATCCTTTGATTCTGGTTGTGCCTTTGGAAGCAGGCCTGCAAACAGTCATGCCTCGTTCCGTCCTGGAGAAACTGATCCTCCCGGTAAACATTAAAATGAGTTTGGAGCGGGAATTTTTGGAAGCCTGTCTATCTGATAATGGTTTTACACGTTCTGCATTAGTGGAAAATAGAGGGGAGTTCAGTGTGCGGGGGGATATTGTCGATTTCTTCCAGCCCGGAGGGGTGAACCCGGTTCGAATCGAATTTTTTGGCGATGAGGTGGAGTCCATTCGTGAGTTTGATGTGTTATCCCAAGTGTCCATCGACCAGCTGGAAGCGGTGAATATACTTCCTGTGCGGGAGCTTTGCCTGAGCGAAATTGAAAAAAAGCATGGGGTGGAGGCCATCAAAAATTTTGCCGAAAAAAATGGGTGCGACCGTTTGGCCCTGAAGGAGCTTCTGGAAAAAACTCAGCATCTCGGGGTGTTTTCCGGGATGGAATATCTTGCCCCTTTTTTCTATTCCACTCGTGAATCGCTTTTTGATTATTTACATCCAGATTCTTTAGTGGTGCTTGAGGAGGAGGACCAGCTTCAGGCTAAATCTGAGCAGTTTCAAAGTCTCATCGATACAGAATATCACTCGGTTATGGAAAATGGGGATGTCGCCGCTTCTCCCGAAGAACTGTATTTAACCATGGATGAATTTAATAATTATGTGTCGAAATTCAAGGGATGTGTTGCCTTAAACACCTTGAAAACCTCAGAAGAAGCGGAACGGACCCTCGCCTTGGAGGTGAAACCCATTCCTTTGGTAGCAGGGAAGTTTGATGCCTTCAGCGAACAAGTTCTTAATTGGCAGGAGGATGAAAATAGAGTGGTGGTGGTTGCCCCCACAAAGGGGCAGGTTCGCCGTATTCATGAGTTGCTTCATGATTGGGGACTTGAAATCGATGTGGACCTTGGAAGAATCAGTGAGGGCTTTCAATTAATTGCATGCAATCAGGTTTTCATTGCGGAACACGAAATATTTGGAAGAACCCACAAACATCGGCATCGCAGAAAACCCCGTTCTCAAGTTTTTCTAAGAGGGCTTAAGGATTTAAAAGAAGGTGATTTTCTGGTGCATATTGATTATGGCATTGGCTTGTATCAGAGGACCCGGGACCTCCAAACCGGGGTAGGGGGTGGCGAGTTTTTGGAAATCCTCTATGCCGATGACGAAAAACTGTATCTCCCGATGGAGGGGCTTGGGCTAGTTCAAAAATATGTAGGGTCAACGGAAACCCCACCCCCCTTGAGTAAAATGGGTGGAGCAGCCTGGAAGCGCCAAAAGAAAAAAGTCAAGGAAGCGATTCAGGAAATGGCAGAAGATTTGCTGAAACTTTATGCTTCCCGGGAACTTACTAAAGGCCATGCCTATTCGCACAATACTATTTTGATGCGGGAGTTTGCAGATGCGTTCGAATATGAAGAGACCGAGGACCAATTGAAAGCCATTGAGGATGTAGAGGCGGACTTAGAAAAGGACAAGCCCACCGATAGATTGATTTGCGGGGATGTTGGATATGGTAAAACGGAAGTCGGCATGCGAGCGGCTTTCAAGGTAGTTCTGGATAAAAAGCAGGTTGCCGTACTGGTGCCAACCACTATTCTCGCCCAGCAACATTTGCAGACATTTCGGGAACGTTTTCACGAATACCCGGTAAATATTGACATGGTCAACAGGTTCCGAACTCCCCGTGAACAAAAAGAGACTCTGGCGCAACTAAAAAAAGGCAACGTCGATATTATTATAGGAACGCATCGATTGTTGTCGAAGGATGTGGAGTTTGCCTCACTCGGCTTGATCATTATCGATGAGGAACAACGGTTTGGAGTCAAGCACAAGGAAAAGTTGAAGAAGCTTAGGAATTCCGTAGATATCCTCACACTTACTGCAACACCGATTCCCCGCACATTGCATTTTTCCCTGATGGGAGTGCGTGATTTAAGCGTCATCGAAACACCCCCCGTTGACCGCCTTGCGGTCAAAACCTTTATTCGAAAGTTTGATGAAAAAGTGATTCGTGAGGCAATAATGAGGGAAGTAGACCGGGGCGGGCAGGTGTTTTTTGTCCATAATAAAATTCATAGCATCCATTCCATCGGCGAATTGATTCGGCGACTGGTTCCCGGAGTAAAAATAGACATTGCCCATGGCCAATTGCCGGAACATCAGTTGGAAAGAGTAATGAAAAAATTCATGGATAAGGAGGTGGATCTTCTGCTTTGTACGTCTATTATTGAATCCGGGCTCGATATACCTTCTGCCAATACCATCATTATCAATCGCGCGGATCAATTCGGACTGGCCCAACTTTACCAATTGCGGGGAAGAGTGGGGCGGTACAAACATCAGGCCTATGCCTATCTGTTAATCCCGGGAACTGGAGGCTTGAAGGTCGAAGCCCGCAAACGTCTTAGTGCTATTGAGGAAATGAGTGACCTCGGGGCAGGTTTCCAGCTTTCGGCTCGTGATATGGAAATCCGCGGAGTGGGCAATATGCTGGGGCACAACCAATCCGGACATATCGCGTCAGTCGGATTTGACCTGTATTGCAAGCTTGTTGAAGATATGGTGAAAGATATCCGTGGGGAAAAAGCCGACCCCAGAATTGAGACGGAGCTGGATTTGATGGTTAAAGGATTTATTCCCAAAGATTATGTTCCTGATTTGAACCAGCGTCTGGATTTTTACCGGAGAATGCAGGTTGCCAGCGAATATGATGAAGGCTTGGCAATAGCGAGTGAATTAGAAGATAGGTATGGTCCGCATCCTGAATCGGTTGCAAAACTTCTGGCCCTTTTAGAGATACGTATGCTATGCCAGAGAATTCATATTTCCAAAATCGAACTTAAACATAATGATGCGTGCTTGCATCTTTTACCTTCAACGGCCATCAACCCACAAATATTAACTTCTTTGTTCGATGAACGCTTGAGTATGCAGTCGGAGTATAAGATTAAAATCCGCTTGGATCGCAAGGGGTGGAAAACGGATTTGAAACTTGTCAAAAATTACCTGCAAAAGCTGGCACATTCGTTGCTTCCGGTTGAGGAGGAAAATTGATAATGAATAAATGGCTTGAAGGAATCGCTTTAGGAATGTTCCTGAGTATGGTTTCTTGCTCCAATGGTTCCTCTTCCTCCGATGAATTGCTTGATAGCGTTGCCATCGTAGTTGTAAATAATGAAGAAGTCTCTCTGGAGCAGTTTAAGGCAGAATTAAAAATGTATAAGAAGAAATTCCGTGTGCACAGCACCGAAGAAATCTTGCCGGAAGAATTGACTTGGCTCAAAAACAGAGTTTTGGAGCAAACTGTTCATAATACTCTTTTAAGACAGGAAATAAAAAAGAATGAAATAGAGATCAGTCAGGAAGAACTGGATGAAGCTTTGTTGAAAGCAGAGGCGGGGTATTCTAATGATTCGTTTAAAAAACAGCTGGAATTTGAGGGAATGACCCGAAAAGAATGGGAGTACACTATAGAAAACAACTTGTTGATAAAAAAATTGATTAGTATTTTGGTCAATAGTAAAGTATCTGTAAGTGATGGAGAAATGCGCCGTTATTTTGATGCCAATGAGTCCAAGTTTCATAAGCGTGAGCAGGTAAGAGCCCTGCATATCATGGTTGAGACGGAAGAAAAAATCCGTCTAATTCAAAAAGAATTGCAGTCGAAGCAAAAAGATTTCTCTGAACTCGCCAAAGAATTTTCGCTGGGTCCGGAAGGAACTCTGGGCGGGGATTTGGGTTATTTTGAGGCCGGTCAGATGCCTGAAGAGTTTGATAATGTTTTCAAGCTGAAAATTGATGGTGTCAGTAACATCATTCGCACTCCTTATGGTTTTCATCTGTTTAAGGTCATCGATAAAATTAAAGAACGGAAAATGAGCTTTGATGAATCCGAAAAATCAGTTGAACAAGTTCTGTTGCAGGAACTTCAAGAGTCAGCTTTTCAGAAATGGCTGGTTCAGTTAAAAGAGAAATCGGAGATTGAGATCAAGTATGATTTTCTTGAAAAAATCCACTAAAGCTGGGTTTATCTTGTCTTTGTTGTTGCCGTTGGTTTTTGGGCTGTTGTCGGCTCATGCCAGGGTTCTCGATAAGGTGGCCGCAAAAGTAAATAGCGAAATAATTACTTTAAGCGCTATTGAAGAACGGGCTGAATTATTGAGGCAGAAGTACGTGGGTGCTCCTATTAGCATTTCAGAGCAGGATCTGTTGAAGGATGCTCTGAATATGATTATTGAAGAAAGACTGCAGATTCAGGAGGGGAAAAAATACGGCTTTATTGTAGATGAATATGCCATAGATGCAGCAGTTGAGGATATTAAAAAGAAAAACAATCTGGCGGATGGGCAGTTGCAGGAAATGTTGAAGCGGGAAGGGAGGACCCTGGAATCCTATAAAAACCATATTCGAGACCAGATATTGGTTTCAAAAATTACCCAGTTTGAAATTGGTAACCGGGTGAAAGTCAGCGAGAAAAGCATAATAAAATATTATAAAAAAAATCAGAAAGAATTCTGGGAGGAGGGCAAGGTAAGAACTCGCCACATCCTTTTTATTTCTGAGCGCGGTTCTTCTGAAAACCGAAGAAGAGCAAAATTACGGCAGGCAAAAAAAGTCCTCAGCGAGATTCGAAAGGGCAGTGATTTTTCCAAACTTGCCATCAAATATTCGGAAGATGTTTCTGCCAGCAGTGGTGGGGATGTGGGGTTTGTTAAGAGAGGTAAAATGGTTCGTGAGTTCGAGGAGGTGGTGTTTAGTTTAAAGCCAGGGCAAATCAGTGATATCGTTGAAACGGAGTATGGTTACCATATTATCAAGGTTGATGAAGTTTTGCCTGGAAAAACTTTAACTTTAAAAGATGTCAAGAATCGAATTCATAAGATTCTTTCCATGCAAAAGCAAAAACAAGTTTATGACGATTGGATAAATGAATTGAAAAAATCCGCTTTTATTGAAGTAACCTTATTTGATGAACCCGCCAAAAATAAGAGCATGGTTTCAAGGGATTTTGAAATCGAGAAAACCAACGGTAAAGACAAGAGAAAAAAGAAATTAAGATCGAAAAACCATTCGAGGCAACAGGCTTTACAGAAAAAATGGGAGGCAATGTATAAGTCCGTTGAGAAGTCGAAGGAAAATTCAAAGCAAGACGAAGATTCTGAATTCGGGTCCTTGGAGCAAAAACTCAAACATATTAAACAATTGCGCGATCAAAACAAGATATCTGAACAGGAATATCAAAAGCGCAAAGAAAAGCTCCTAAATCGTCTTTAATTTTCCAAGACCGACTTTGATTCAGGCTTGACTAAATTCTATGTTTTCTACCCAATCCTTTCCTTCTTGATTTCTACATAAAATTCCTTTCGATAAAAATTTTATGCCAGACATTTTAAAAAAAACAAGATCAGCTATTATTGAACTGATTTCTCCGGGAGACAGGGTATTAGTTGCTGTATCCGGCGGGGTTGATTCGCTGGCATTACTTTATCTTTTGGAACAGTTTTCGAAGGAGCTTGGCTATGACCTATTTGTCGCTCATTTAAACCATTTGTCTAGGGGGAAAGAGTCTGATGAGGAGGCAAGGTTTGTAAGGAAGGAAGCAGACAAGCTTTCTCTCCCTTTTTTTATAGAAGAGATAGATGTGGCCAGGGAAAAATTCCATCTAAAAACATCTTTCCAAGAGTCTGCTCGGATTTTAAGGTACCGGTTTTTGGAGAAAATCCTTTTATCTACTAAAGGGAGCAAAATTGCAGTGGGGCATACCGCAGATGACCAGGTTGAGACGATTTTGATGAACCTGTTTAGAGGAACTGGTTTGAGAGGACTTGCGGGAATACCGGAAAAGAGGGGGAATGTGGTTCGGCCTCTTTTGCGCTGTACTCGGTCTGAATTAGAGCAGTTTTTGAATGATCGGAATCTGGCTTATCGTACTGACTCCTCCAATCACGAAAAAAAATATCTGAGAAATAGAATCCGACACGATGTAATTCCTTTCTTAAAAACCTTTGATACTGCCATTTCTGGGAACCTGTTGGGCCTGGCAGAAATCGCACGGGAAGAAGATGATTGGATATCCGAAAAAACCCGCGAACTCTTTTCTCAGCTTGTGACAATCCGGAAGGGAAGGCGGGACTTATGTTTTGAGATGTCTGAATTTCAGAAGCAACCTCAAGCAATGAAAAGACGGTTGATTCGCGAAGTATTGTATCAATTAAAGGGAGATTTGCGTGCTATTACCGCTTTGCATGTTCGACAAGTTCTTGATCTGTTTGCCCATGCAAGAGTGGGGAGTCGATTAAAACTCCCAGGGAATGTGAGGGTGTCCTGTGACTATGGTATGATGCACTTTTCCTTGTCCAAGAAATCAGAAGATAGTCTGGTATTTCCTCCTGGGTTGGAAAAAAAAACAATCAGGTTGAAGGTTCCTGGGGTAACGAGTTTAGCCGAAGGAGGAGTTCAACTGCATGCGCGGCTTATGGAACCACCTGTAGTTTTCCCAGAACCCGTTGATGAAAAGCAGGCTTATTTAGACTTTGAAAAGACCGGTGAATTCATTGGGGCGCGGTTTTTCCAACCGGGCGATCATTTTGTGCCATTGGGTATGCGAGGACACAAAAAATTGAAGTCCTATTTTATTGACCGAAAGATTCCCCGAGAAAAAAGACCTTTTATTCCCATATTGACTAACGCCGAAGACGATATTATATGGATATATGGGGAGCGAATCTCTGATCGATTCTGTATTTCCGATAAAACGCAAAAAGTACTTTTTATCGAAGGAAAAGAGCCTTAAGGGCGTCTCTGAAAATTGCTTTTGGCCACCGATGAGCCGCCGGGAGCAACGAACAGGAACTTGATTGAGCCGCGAATACAGTTGCTAGCAGTCAAAGATATTGCTTCATTGGCTCCACGCCTAGTGTTTGCCATAGAAGAAAGGTACAATAAGTAGAAATCCCTTTTAAAATACTGATTATTAAAGCATGCGACAAAAATTGTTTTTGTGTTAAGATACAGTCCCAAAATAGAAAAAAGAGAACTCGTAAGGAGATGGTTTTGAATCAATTTTATAAGAATTTAGCTCTCTGGCTGGTGATCGGCATAGTCCTGATTGCTTTGTTCAATATATTTAATAAGCCAATAATCATTCAATCTGAAGTTATTTTTAGTGATTTTATGGATCAGGTGGAACAGGGGCAGGTCAACGAGGTAATGATCCGAGGTGATAATATCACCGGCAAGTATATAGATGATCAGGCTTTCGAAACCACTGCTCCTCCAAAATATCCGGATCTCATCAAAGCGCTCAGAGATAAAAATGTTCGGATTGTGGTGGTGGCCCCGGAACAGACGAGCTGGTACATGAGCGTTCTTATCTCCTGGTTCCCCATGCTTTTGCTACTGGGAATTTGGATGTTTTTTATGCGCCAAATGCAAGTCGGCGGCGGCAAGGCCCTTTCTTTCGGGAAAAGCCGAGCCCGACTTAATGAAACGAAAAATAAGACCACGTTCAAGGATGTTGCGGGTGTCGATGAGGCAAAAGAAGAGCTTCATGAAATCATTGAATTTTTAAAGGAGCCCCAGAAGTTCAGCAAGCTGGGGGGCAAGATTCCCAAAGGGGTTTTGCTTGTCGGCCCTCCGGGTACCGGAAAAACCCTTTTGGCCCGGGCTATTTCCGGCGAAGCCAACGTTCCATTTTATAGCATCAGTGGTTCAGACTTTGTTGAAATGTTCGTCGGGGTTGGCGCATCACGGGTCCGTGACCTGTTTGAGCAGGGCAAAAAGAACAGCCCGTGTTTGATTTTTATTGATGAAATTGACGCTGTCGGGAGACATCGCGGTGCGGGTTTGGGTGGAGGCCATGATGAGCGGGAACAGACCCTCAATCAGCTTCTGGTTGAGATGGATGGATTTGAAAATAACGAAGGGGTCATCCTGATCGCGGCGACCAACCGCCCCGATGTTCTGGATCCGGCCTTGTTGAGGCCAGGACGGTTTGACCGGCAGGTTGTGGTCAGTCGCCCCGATATCAAAGGCCGGGATGGAATTTTGAAAGTTCATACTGCCACGGTTCCGCTTACTGATGAAGTGGATTTGAAAATCATTGCCAGGGGAACTCCTGGGTTCACTGGTGCAGACTTGGCTAACCTTGTTAATGAAGCGGCCCTGTTGGCAGCGCGGAACGATAAAAAAGCCGTATCTATGGATGACTTTGAGGAGGCCAAAGACAAAGTCATGATGGGGGTTGAACGCAGGAGTATGGTTATTTCCGCGAAGGAGAAAAAAACAACGGCCTACCATGAAGCAGGTCATGCTTTGGTGGCCTCCCTTTTGCCTGGGACTGATCCTCTCCATAAAGTGACTATCATCCCAAGAGGAAGTGCCTTGGGAGTGACGATGCAGTTGCCCATGGATGAGCAACATACGTATCAAAAGGGGTATCTTTATAATAGCCTTGCTATTTTGATGGGTGGAAGGTGTGCGGAAGAAATTTGTCTCGGCGAAATGACCACGGGGGCCGGTAACGATATTGAACGGGCCACAGAAATGGCCCGTAAAATGGTCTGCGAATGGGGCATGAGTGAAAAAATGGGTCCGCTTTCCTACGGTTCTAAGGAGGAGCAGGTATTTTTGGGCAGGGATTTTTCTAACCAGAAAAATTTCAGCGACCAAACCGCCAAACTGATTGATCAGGAAGTCAAGACGCTGGTTATGGGAGGATACAACCGTGCTTCGGAATTACTGAAAAGGAATCGCGATATCCTTGAAAACCTGGCCCAGGCTCTGTTGGAAAGAGAAACCCTAACTGGGGATGAGGTCAAAAATATTATCGATGGAAAAAATGATTTTGACTCTGATTCCTCTGGAGGAGAACCACAGAAGATACAACCTGAGGTATCAGCTGACAAACTGAAAACTAAAACAGATTCCGAAGAGGGACTGCTTGGGGACAGTGGCATGCCTGATCCTACGCCAGCCTGATCTAGGGTATCACTGAAAATTGATTTTGGCCATGCATGAGCGGTCCTTATAAAATAAAGGCCCGCGAGTTGGCATAGAGAAAATTACCGAATAAACTAAGATCCCCTTTATAAAAACAAGAATTCGTCGTTTTTGAAAAACTCCACGTTTGATCCTGCTTTATGCCGGAATGTGGAGTTTTTGATTTTCCCCCTGCTACTCCCATTGGGGTAAAAAGCTATTGCCAGTTGCCACCGGCGGCTCTCCGGCACGCCTATAGTGGACGGAGAAATTTCTTATGACTCCATTCCGATTCCCCCAACCTGGGGAAGAAGCATTAGTAATGGGTATTATAAATCTGTCTCCAGAATCTTTTTATGGTGCCAGCCGGTGCGGGACATTGGAACAAGCCCTCCATGTTGCGGAAAAAATGATTGAAGAAGGGGCAGACATCCTGGATATTGGCGCGGAAAGCTCCCGCCCGGGATCCGCTCCCCTTTCCGAGCAGGAAGAATTAAACCGTTTGCTTCCCATCGTGATAAAACTGGCGGAAATCATTCCCATCCCTATTTCAGTGGATACCTATAAGCCTGCTGTGGCCCATGAAGTTTTGAATGCGGGAGCTAGTATCATAAATGATATAACGGGCCTTCAAAGATTTCCAGACATGGCCAAAACCATTGCCCGGTTTCGCGCAGGTGTGATTTTAATGCATATGCAGGGTTCACCGGAGACCATGCAGGATAATCCGCAATATGTGGATCTACTGGCTGAAATTTCCGAATTTTTAAACCAGAGTATAACCATTGCTGCTACCGCAGGAATTGATCCGGATAAAATTGCGATAGATCCTGGCATCGGATTTGGTAAAACAGACTCCCATAATCTTTTGATATTGAAAAATTTAAGTCGCTTGAAGGAATTAGGCAAGCCGGTACTACTGGGGATTTCCAGAAAGTCCCTGATTGGAAATATATTAAATGTATCTGTTGATGAGAGGCTGGAAGGTTCCCTCTCCGCAGCCGTATTCGGGGTGATACAGGGAGCATCCATAATTCGCACCCATGATGTACAAGCAACTCGCAGGGCAATAAAAGTTGCTGAGTCGATTATGAATGAAAAAGGTTAATTATTATGATCCGTTTATTTGTTAATGTGGACCATGTTGCCACCATCCGTGAAGCCAGAAAGACCATTGAGCCGAGTCCTTTAAAAGCGGCTCTGTTAGCAGAAAAGGCCGGAGCCCAGGGGATCACTATCCATTTGAGGGAAGATCGCCGTCATATTCAAGATGAAGATGTGCGGGTTGTCCAAAAAGGGATTAACACAAGATTGAACCTAGAAATGGCTCCTACTCAGGAGATGGTGGATTTGGCTTTTGAGATTCAGCCTTATCAGGTTTCTCTGGTCCCGGAAAAACGTCAGGAAATTACAACGGAGGGAGGCTTGGATGTCTGTTCCCAGGAAAGGGCGTTATCAAAAATCAGGGAAAAGATGCAGGGCAAGGGAGTTTTGTTCAGCCTGTTCATTGATCCTGACTTGACGCAGGTGGATGCTTCACAAAGAATCCAGGCGGATAGCATAGAAATCAATACCGGTAAATATACGGAACTGGAGTCGCCTAAAGAAATTGAAAGGGAACTGGAACGGATACAAAAAAGCGCTAAGAGAGCCGCCGAACAGGGTTTAAAGGTTTTTGCCGGTCATGGTTTGAATTATGAAAATGTGAAAGCCATAGCCGCGATCCCGGAAATTGAGGAACTTAATATTGGCCATTTCATAGTGGGGCAGGCTATTTATGGGGGGATGGAAAATGCCGTGACCGAGATGATTCGCTCCATTGAAAGTGGTAGGAGGCTACGAATCTGACCTGGCCTATAAATAGAACTCCTTGAAAATATTATGGTTTTGGTGATTTTCGATGAGTTTGGTGTGAAAATTGCGGTATAATATTCAAAGTTAATTTTGCCAAAACATTGACGGATGCGGTGATGCCAGAATTCAACAGTTCTTCTCAGATTTCCCAAGACAATGTTTCGATTCGTGAACGCGGGGTTTCCAGTGCACGCGAATATTCCCGTATTGTTGAAACTTTTAATAGGGTATTGGAATACAAAGAAAAGTTTCACATGTCCATTGAAGGACAGTTGGCCTCCATCGGGGAGCAGGTTAAGGAGAATATTGAGAATTTGGAAACCCTAATGCGAAACGTAGATATTTATGTGCAGAATATTGACAAAATTTCCAATAATCTGGCGCAACTGCAAACCGAGGAAAACTCTATCAAAATAAGGTACGAAGAACTTTTAAGTGGGTCTACTGAGTTGGAGTCCATCGGCCGTGATAAAAATAATGACGATCTAGATTCTGCGGGTTCCTGGGAATACCTTATACAGCGGCGGCGAAATTATTTGGAAAACCTGGATAAAAGTTTTAAGCGTCTGGACGGAGAATTGTTTTCCATTGAAAAATTGCGTTCGGAAATCACAAGAGCCCGTGGGGAAATCCTGGTTAAAAAAGATGATGCTCAGAAAAAAATAAATTTTCTGGAAGAGAATGGACTCCGGCTTTTGGAAGAGGTCAAAAAAGTCGAAACGGAACTCGAATCATCGATTAATGAAGAAGGGCTTTTGATTAATGAGTTCAAACGTTTGGTGAATGGTGCTGAAAGAACTTTGGAAATCAGTGATGAGACAGATCATATCCTATTTACCTACCTTACTGCGGCGGAATCAAAGGCTATCGCTTCAAAAAGTCAGGTGTCGGCCGCTGAATAAAGGTTTTAAATTTTAGGCTCTAGAATTGTCCGCAGGTTTGTATTGACTTGAATTTGTAAATTTTGCATACTCCCCCTAGTTTCCGAGTGGTTGAGCTTTCCTGTTGTTTTACTACCCTCGATCATTTTAACTCTCATATTTTCAATAGGTTTTTTTAGAAAGGTTGTTTGATAATAATGACAACGAAGGTCGGCATCAACGGTTTTGGGCGCATAGGCAGGGCGGTATTGAAATGCATATTGAATGATCCGGAATGCTCGGATTTTGAAATTGTGGCCATCAATGATTTAACGGATTCCGCTACTTTGGCGCATCTTTTTAAATATGATTCTATTCAGGGTGTTGCCTCTCAGGATGTGCAATCGGATTCCAAGGGATTAATCATAAACGGGAAACATATAAAAATTATTTCTGAACGCGACCCCGAACAACTGCCTTGGAAACAATTAGGGGTGGAGTTTGTTATCGAGTCCACAGGGTTATTTACCAAACGTGACGCGGCTCAGAAACATATTGAGGCAGGCGCAAGAAAAGTCATTATTTCTGCTCCGGCAAAAGACCCGGATGTGACCATCGTTTTGGGTGTGAATGAAGAATCTTATGTTTCTTCAGATCATCAGATTATTTCCAACGCTTCTTGCACCACTAACTGCCTGGCTCCGGTAGCCAAAATTCTGCACGAAAAGTTCGTGATCAAAAAAGGACTAATGACGACCATTCATTCTTATACGAATGACCAAAAGATTCTTGATTTGCCTCATTCAGACCTTAGACGGGCAAGGGCGGCGAATCTTTCCATAATTCCGACTACCACGGGAGCCGCAAAAGCGGTGGCTTTGGTTTTACCTGAAATTAAAGGCAAGCTTGATGGAATGGCCATTCGTGTCCCGACTCCCAATGTATCGCTGATTGATCTGGTGGTTGAGGTCGAGAAAAAAACTACAGCTGAAGAGGTTAATGAAGCATTTAAGGAAGCTTCCCAGGGTCCCTTGAATAATATAATGCGATTGGAGGAAAAACCCCTGGTGTCTATAGACTTTAATGGAGATGCCTTCTCAGCAATCATTGACGGAATTTCCACCAAAGTCATCGGAGATAGTATGGTGAAGGTATTAGCCTGGTATGACAATGAGTGGGGCTACTCCAACAGGGTTAAAGACCTTTTGAAGTTTATTATAGGCCGTAGCTGATTCCTGGAATACAGGTCCCGGTGTATTTTTAAATCCCCCCGTTTTTGGACATAGGTTTTAAGTGACTACCCCGTTACCGCTTGTCATTGGCAATTGGAAAATGAATATGCTGGCTTCACAGGCCTGTGACATGGCTCGGTCGCTAGTTGACAGGTTGTCAGAGGTCGAAGGAGTAGAGGTGGTCATTGCTCCTCCCTTTACATCGCTGTATCCAGTTGGCCAGATTATAAAAGGTTCTCGGCTGCGTTTGGCGGGGCAAAATTTTTATTTTGCAAGCAAGGGAGCCTATACCGGAGAAGTCTCGCTGGAAATGTTAAGGGATGTGGGATGTGATTTTGCTTTGATCGGTCATTCGGAAAGGCGTAGCTTATTTGGGGAGAATGATGCGGCGATCAATAAAAAGGTTCACCGTGCCATTCAGATGGGAATCACTGCGGTGGTTTGCGTGGGCGAGACTCTGGAGCAAAGAAAAGCGGGGGCAACTTTAAATATTATTGAAACCCAATTGTCCAAAGGACTGGCAGGTTTGTCTGGTGAGAGGTTATCCACCTTGGCAATTGCTTATGAACCCGTTTGGGCTATAGGAACTGGAGTCAATGCAACACCGGAACAGGTTGCTGATATCCATAAATTCATTAGAAAGTTTTTGTTTGAGAGCTTGGGCTTTTCTGAAAAAGTGGGAACACGAATCCTCTATGGGGGGAGTGTAAACCCCGAAAACAGTAAACAACTTTTACAGGAAGATGAAATAGATGGCGCGCTGGTCGGCGGGGCCAGTCTGGATTTTGAGTCATTTTGTGCTATTATCAATTCTGCTCTTGAACCCTGAACCATTTTTAGCCATAATCGTGGGTTCTCAGTGGATAATCTGCAACGATTGGTATTATTTAGAAAAAGATGAACACATTAATTACAGTATTGCATGTACTCGCAGCCTTTTGTTTGATCCTTACCGTGCTTTTACAGGCAGGTAAGGGGGCGGCTATGGGTTCGGGGCTTGGTGGGGGCAGTAGCCAAACCATGTTTGGTAGTAGTGGGGCCGGAAATTTTCTTACCAAATTGACAACTGGAATCGCTATTTTATTTATGGTCACTTCCTTGACTCTGGCGACCTTTTCAAACCAAAATAAATCCAGTTCTGTGATTCAGGGTATTGAGGAGTCCGTCCCTGAAAATGCAACGGAATCCAAGGCGCCCCCTGATCCATTTTCGAATTAAAACCTTCTCTCTCTCAGGGTGCCGATGTGGTGGAACTGGTAGACACGTGCGCTTGAGGGGCGTATGGAGCAATCCGTGGGAGTTCGACTCTCCCCATCGGCACCAATTTAAATTTTCTCCTCTAAATTTACATTAATTAAGAATTTGTTGTGAATAAAAAACTCAGTCCAAAAAATAGGATGTTCCGCCACACGAGTTTTCTGAGCTTGTATCCAATTTGCTGGTTTCCTGTATCCAAGGCCTCAATAAGTCACTTTCTACTAAGGATAAATTGTTAAAAAAACTTAAAGATCTGGAAGTTGTGGTGAGGAAGGGAGTCCGGATCAGCCCCGCTACCGGGCTGGGTAAAGAGATTGAAGAATTTTTTGACCGGCTGATAATGGAACAGAAATTTCTGCAAGAGGAAAAAGATATTGTAAAAATAATGCTTCTTGAAGTGGCTGAAACCATTACGTCCATGTTATCCAACTCCAGTGGATTTGAGACAAATATCGGCACCTGTGCGAAAAATATT
>CATMOP010000003.1 GCA_950072225.1 uncultured Nitrospina sp. | reverse complement strand
AAACCTTCGGCCGCGGTCTACGGTTGTTTATTGCGGTCGTTCTGTTGACCACGGGGCTAGGTAAGGCATTGGATATTCCGGGTTTCGTCGAAGTCCTGATTACCTATCAGGCGTTAGCAGACTGGATGCTCTATCCTGGCGCCTTGGGCATGACAGCTACGGAGTTGATTATATCGTTTTGGCTATTCAGCGGACGCTTGGTATTCTGGGCGGCACTGGCTTCGTTGGGGTTGCACGTGGTGTTTACGCTTTGGACCGCAGTGACGTTTTTGAGAGGACTCGATATTCCCAATTGTGGATGCTTCGGTGTATTTTTCGCCCGGCCGTTGGACGGCTGGACTATCGTGGAGGATCTGGTGATGGTGGCTTTTTCGCGGCTGTTGATTGTTTCCTCACGAATGGATAAAAAATAGCTTTTAAGCTATGCGCTGGTCGAATCGGTGCAAGCCCTTTTGCAGGGCGATGTCTTCCGCAGCATCTTTCTCGCTCTGGGTGATGCGGCGGTTGATTTCACCGTATTTTTTTTCGCTCACTTTGCCTGCGGGAAAATATTGGTCCATAATGTTGATGTAGGTATCCCTAGAGATTTCTTCGGCCAGATAGGCCATGATGTTTTCGGTATCTTCCACATTATCCGGCATTACCAGATGTCTGACCAGAACACCACGTTTGGCCAGGCCGTTTTCATCCAGCACCAGGTCTCCAACCTGGCGGTGCATTTCCCGGATAACTGTCCGGGCGGTTTCAGGGTAATCTTTTGCTTTCAAGTATTTTTGTGATCGATCATTATCCCAGTATTTGAAATCCGGCATATAAATATCGACAATACCATCCATCAATCGCAGGCTGTCTAGGGAATCATACGCCCCCGTATTGTAAACAAGAGGCAGGCGCAATCCCATTTGTACGGCCAGGGGCAGTGATTCAAGGATTTGCGGGACCACATGTTCCGGAGTGACGAAGTTGATATTGTGGCAACCGCGCTGTTGTATAGCGAGCATCATTGCCGCCAGGTCTTCTGGGCTCACTTCAATGCCCTCTCCGTCCTGGCTGATATCATAGTTCTGGCAGAACACGCATTTAAGGTTGCATAGGGAAAAGAAGATGGTACCGCTCCCTCTTGTACCGCGCAGGCAGTCTTCTTCCCCGAAATGCGGACCGTAACTGCCAACGGCGGCATACCGGCCTGTCTTGCACACGGCTTTTTCGTTTTCAAGACGGTTGACTTCGCAATCCCTCGGGCAGACCTTGCAGTTTTCCAAATGGCGCAGAGCCTGCCTCGATCGGCGAAACAACTCTCCGGATTGGAACAATTCCATATAAGCCGGTTCAAACTCTTGCGAAGATATGCGGAATGATGAAGTACTTTTTAGCATACTCGTTTTCCGTAAGTGGATTTAACAATTATATGATTTTCCGGTAACCGGGTCCATCATGCCCTGTGAGCTTATGAACCCACAACGCGGTCACAGTGTGGCAGTTTCCCTCCTGTTCGACACGGCTTCAGTTAATATAAGGGCCCATATAGCGAATAAAAAACGAAAATAGATGGTAAATAAAAACCCAAGTCATAGGATTTGCTGGAATCTCTGATGCGGCGGCGGTTGGATTTTCCCCGTCAACCCAGGTTTGGTCTGTATTTTGGGAGAGTCTGAAGTTTCGCTCATTGGGCTAGGACGGCTGTTTGCATACGGATAGAAATATGTGTGGGTAAAAGGAGTTGACAATAAGAGGGGAACTGGATAGACTGTATAGGCTCCAAGAGCTCCCAGACAAAAACCCCTTATAAAGCCAATCAATTATCCATCTAAATTTTTTCGTGCTTTTGCCGCTAATTATATAGAACAAACTCACAATATATAAATACCCAACTATTATCGAGTCTTCCCCGTCTTTGAATCTGTGCTCCATTCCAAGGGCGTGACATTTACGAGAACAAATCATTCCTAATCTCCCTCAAAGAAACTACAAACCATGACACAGATGAACATAGAAGAACTCAAGTCCAGGACCATATCCGAACTCACAAATATTGCCAAAGATCTGAAGATCCAAGGCCACAGCGGACTTAGAAAGCAGGACCTGATATTCAGGATTCTGGAAGCCAAGACTGAAAAGGACGGCCTGATGTTTGGCCAGGGGGTGTTGGAGATCCTCCCTGACGGGTTCGGTTTTCTTCGGGCACCGACTTACAATTATCTTCCGGGTCCAGATGATATTTATGTGTCACCGTCACAAATTCGCAAGTTTGACATGCGTACAGGCGATACCATTTCCGGTCAGATCCGTCCGCCCAAGGATAGCGAGCGTTATTTTGCCCTATTGAAGGTGGAGGCGATCAATTTTGAGAATCCTGAAAAAACCAAGGATAAAATTTTATTCGACAACCTGACACCGTTGTATCCCGAAGAGCGGATTAGACTGGAGACACCGGGTGGCAAGGATTACAGTGCCCGGGTGATGGATCTGATGACCCCCATCGGCAAGGGCCAGCGTGGGTTGATTGTGGCCCCGCCCAGAACCGGAAAAACCATGTTGTTGCAATCCATTGCCAACAGCGTCAGCACGAATTATCCGGAAATTGCGTTGATCGTTTTGCTCATTGACGAGCGTCCGGAAGAAGTGACCGATATGGAACGTTCTGTTAAGGGCGAGGTCATAAGTTCCACCTTTGACGAGCCGGCACAAAGGCATGTGCAGGTTGCAGAAATGGTGATTGAAAAGGCTAAACGTCTGGTTGAGCATAAACGGGATGTGGTGATCCTTCTGGATAGTATTACGCGTCTGGCCAGGGCTTATAATGCTATTGTTCCTCCCAGCGGAAAGGTGTTGTCGGGCGGTGTGGATTCCAATGCCCTGCAAAGGCCCAAGCGATTTTTTGGTGCTGCCAGGAATCTGGAAGAAGGAGGAAGCCTGACCATCCTTGCTACGGCACTCATCGATACGGGAAGTCGCATGGACGATGTTATTTTTGAGGAGTTCAAGGGGACGGGTAATCTGGAAATCGTTCTCGATCGCAAATTGGCAGACAAGAGAACTTTTCCCTCCATCGACATCAACAAATCAGGAACCCGCAAGGAAGAGCTTTTGCTCCCCGAGGAAGACCTCCAGCGTGTATGGTTATTGAGAAAAGTTTTGATCCCGATGGGCATCCATGATACGATGGACCTTCTCCTGCAAAAGATAAAAGAAACAAAAACCAACGCCGAATTTTTAACGGCAATGAACTCTTAATGGTGACTCAATGAAAGAAGGAATTCATCCCGAATATTTTGAAATCACGGTGCGGTGCGCATGTGGGAGTGAAGTGCAAACGCGTACAACCCTAAAAGATCTTCATGTGGAGATCTGTTCCCAGTGCCATCCTTTTTTCACGGGAAAACAGAAGCTCATGGATACTGCTGGTCGCATTGAAAAATTCAGGCGCAAATATGCCAAGGCGAAGCCTGCCGTTGTGGCGGAAGCAACCAGTCCCCAGTAAACGCGTTCACCTTCTTTTTTCTTTTCCCTGATCCCCCGGGGTTTTTCAAGAAACCATTCCATCCATGTTTGATAAGCTGAAATCGGTTGAGAAGCGTTATGATGATCTCAACCAATTGCTCAGTGATCCTAAAATAATTTCCCAACAGTCCGAGTTCCAGAAGTATGCCCGGGAACAGTCGGAACTTGCTCCCATTGTCAACCGGTTTCAGAACTTGCAGAAGATCAACCGGCAGTTGGAAGAGAGTAAATCAATCCTGAACGAGGAAAAAGACGCAGAATTGATTGAAATGGCTCAAGAGGACATGGCCGACCTGGAAATCAAAAAACAGGAAACGGTAGAGGCCTTGAAACTTCTCTTACTTCCTAAAGATCCTCGCGATGAGCGAAACGTTATTGTGGAGATTCGTGCTGGTACAGGAGGTGAAGAGGCGGCACTTTTTTCAAATGACTTGTTCCGCATGTATTCGAGGTATGCTGAGGAGAAAAATTGGAATGTGGAGGTTTTGAGTTCCAGTTTGACCGGCAAAGGCGGATTCAAAGAAGTTATTTTCAACATTTCGGGAAAAGGGGCTTACAGCAAACTGAAGTACGAGGGAGGCACCCACCGGGTGCAACGGGTTCCCGATACAGAAAGCCAGGGGCGAATTCATACCTCTGCGGTGACGGTTGCTGTATTGCCAGAGGTGGAGGAGGTGGATATTAAAATCAATCCGGCAGATGTAAAGTTGGATGTTTATCGTTCGTCCGGGCCAGGTGGCCAGAGTGTCAATACCACAGACTCGGCGGTCCGCTTGACTTATATACCCACTGGAATTGTGGTGACTTGTCAGGATGAAAAATCGCAACATAAAAACCGGGAAAAAGCCATGAAAGTGCTAAGGGCCCGGTTGTATGATGAGGAACAAAGAAAACAACAAGAAGCCATGGCCAGCGAACGCAAACAGCAGGTTGGCACCGGTGACCGTAGCGGACGCATTCGCACCTATAACTACCCCCAGGAGCGGATAACCGACCACCGGATTGGTTTGACCTTGCATAAGTTGTCTTTTGTGATGGAGGGAGACCTGGATGAGATTATTGATGCGTTAACGCTCTATTTCCAGACACAGGCTCTAAAAGGAGAATAGGGTGGAGGTTCTTGAAGAATCAAAATTGGACCGTTGCCGGGATGGGACCATTTTCTCCTTTCTCAATTGGGCCTGCCACAAATTTTTGCAGGCAGGGGTTGTATCGCCCCGGTTGGATGCGGAAATCTTAATGGCAGATGGTCTTAGGGTTTCAAGAACAGAGTTGATGACGCATCCTGATCGGGTTTTGAATCGAGCTGAGGAGCGGATGTTTTGTTCCAGAATCGAGAGAAGGGTTTTGCGCGAACCAGTTTCTCATATGACCGGCGTTCAGGAATTCTGGTCACTCGCATTTGAAGTTAATGAAAAAGTTCTGACACCCCGGCCGGAAACAGAAATTCTGCTTGAGCAATGTTTGAAAGCGATGGCGAAAACACCTTCACCTGTTCATATTCTGGACCTGGGAACCGGGTCGGGAATTCTTTCCATTATTTTGGCGAAAGAAATCCTTCAAAGTCGTGTCACAGCTATTGAAAAGTCTACCGAGGCATTGGAAGTTGCCCGGAAAAATGCGGTGCGTCATGCAGTGATGGACCGGATTTGCTTTGTAGCAGGCGATCTGATGAAGGTGGACTGGCAAGGGCCGTACCATCTTATTGTTTGCAATCCGCCCTATATTGAATCGGAAAACTTGTCAAAGTGCATGCCCGAGGTCCGGCAATATGAACCGGCCCAGGCACTGGATGGGGGAAGAGATGGTTTGGACTATTATCGGTTCATCGTGCCCATGGCATGGAAAAAACTGGAAGAAAATGGTTTGCTGGTTTTGGAGATCGGGCACACCCAGGCCTCGGCCGTGATTGCCTTAATGCAAGGCAGTTCCCGCTATCAGGATATTCAAGTGATTCAGGATTATTCCGGTTATGACAGGGTGGTATTGGCGAGGACTATGAATGGATAAGATTGTAATAGAGGGTGGACGGCCTTTAGAGGGTACGGTCAAGATTAGCGGAGCGAAGAACGCAATTCTTCCTGTCCTGGCCGCGACACTTATGACCCGTGGACGTAATATCATTGAAGGGGTTCCAAAAGTTCGCGATGTGGCAACCATGATTCAGCTTCTCAAGGATCTGGGAGCGGAAGTTGAAAGTTATCGCAACGAAAAAATTGTTTTGGATACGTCGAGTGCAAACAACCCGGAAGCACCTTATGACCTGGTTTCTACAATGCGGGCTTCCTGCCTGGTTTTGGGACCCTTGCTGGCCAAGTTGGGCCGAGCCCGGGTTTCCCTGCCAGGGGGCTGTGCTATAGGAGCGCGACCCATTGATCTCCATATTAAAGGACTGGAAGCAATGGGGGCGAAGATATGGCTGGAACAGGGTTATATACACGGGACCGCCGATGGTCTTAAGGGCATCCAATTCTATTTTGATACGGTTTCGGTGACGGGTACCGCGAACCTGATGATGGCGGCATCTCTAGCGGAGGGGGAAACCATTCTGGAAAATGTAGCCAAGGAACCCGAGGTTGTGTTTCTTGCGGATATTTTGAACCAGGCCGGAGCAAAAATTGAAGGCCAAGGCACCGATATGATTATCATTCAGGGAGTCTCTTCCTTGAAGCCGATCGAGTGCCGTATTTTTCCTGACCGCATTGAAGCCGGTACCTACATGATCGCGGCGGCCATCACACAAGGAGAGGTGTTGATTGAAAATTGTATCCCGCAACATGTGGAATCCATTATCCTAAAGCTTCAGGAGGCTCAGGTAGATGTGGAAGTAGAAAGCTCCTCGATTCGGGTCCGGGGCAGAAGCCCCCTGCTTGCCGTCAACGCTAGAACCCATCCTTATCCGGGTTTTCCCACGGACATTCAGGCCCAGTTCATGGCGTTAATGACATTGGCGCGTGGACAGAGTATTATCATGGAAACCGTATTTGAGAATCGGTTTATGCATGTTGCGGAATTAAAAAGGATGGGAGCTAACATTACGTTGGATGGGCACACCGCGGTCATCAGTGGGGTCCAAAGCCTTTCGAGCGCTCCTTTGATGGCCACGGATCTTCGGGCCAGTGCTTCACTTGTGCTGGCAGCTCTGGCGGCAAAAGGCCAGTCCGTAATTTCACGTGTTTATCATATTGACCGCGGATATGTAAACATGGAAAAAAAGCTTTCCTGCCTGGGTGCCCGGATACAAAGGGTCAAGTAAACCCGATCTATTTTAAGGGTGCTTCTAAAAAACCACATTTAACGGCTTGGGTTATGGACACAACACGCCCCCTTTACAGCCAGGAAATCCAAAGTTTTTTGTTGTGGATGCCTAACTGGATAGGCGATGTGGTGTTGACGCTTCCAGTAATACAATCCCTGCGTCGTGCTTATCCCGTGGCCCGTATTTCTGTGGTTGTAAAATCTCCCTCCGATGAATTACTTCTGGGTCACCCCGCCATCAATACGGTTTTAACATTGCCTTCTGGATCGGAAAACGGATTTTGGCAAAAGGCCAAGTTTGCCCGGAACCTGAAAAAATTTTATTATGATGTGGGCGTAGTGTTTCCCAATTCCTTTGGTTCGGCGTTCCTTTTGAGCCTGACGGGGGTGAAATGCCGTTTGGGCTATAACACCGACGCAAGAGATATTCTGCTCACTCATCCTGTTAAAACGACAGCGCATTTAAAAAAAACGCAATACCGTGTTGAATATTTTTTTAAAATCCTTTCATCCTTGAAGCTGGATACTCCCGACCGCGAATTTGCTCCGCTAATTTCACAGGAAGGGGATGCCACAACTCGAGAAGTCCTGCTAGATATGGGTTTGGATGAAAATGAGGAATTTCTAACCCTGCATCCGGGAACCTCAAAAGTGGAACGGAGCTGGCATGCCGAGAGATTTGGGATTTTGTGCCAGAAGCTGATTAAAGAAGACGGGAAGAGAGTGGTTCTTTTAGGCACGGAAAAAGAATCGGAATTGCTGAACCGGATCAAAAACTTTGGCCAAGGAAAAACGATCAAGATTATTCCTCCGGTTAATTTAAGGGTTTTGACGGGACTTTTAAGAAAAAGCCGATTGTTCATTGGCAATGACAGCGGGATGATGCATCTTGCGGCAATGGTCGGGGTTCCTGTCTTGGGGATTTTCGGGCCAGGAAGCCCCGATACGACCGGACCTTATATGGCTATGGAAAAACAGGAAATGGTGACAAAGAATTTTAGTTGCTCCCCTTGCAAACAAAGATTTTTTAAAGAATGCAAACCTTCCCCCCTTAACAAGCCTTATTGTATTGAGGATATTACTGTGAAAGATATCCACGAGGCGGTTCGCCGATTGTTGAAGCGGTATTAGATATTAGAAAAAACTCCTGAATTAAAGAATAATCATTTTTTCTGAATTTTTAAAGGGCAGGGTCTTTGGGGTGGTAGGCCATAGTATTCGCGTATTAATTCTTCTTCAATCGCTGTTATATTCATGGTTTCGGTAGGAGTAGGAGACCCCAACATGGATTCTTTTCTCCACTCGGTTTTTACTTTCCCTAAATCTACCACTTCACAGATTTCAACAGGCAGGATAACAGTTTTTCCCCTTACTTGAAGAAAGCCTCCCAGATTTATAACCAGATAGTAGCAATGATAGGTCTCGCTATCGACCAGCGCCGCATCGATTCTGGCAATGGATTCGTTGAACTTGTCATAGAGGTAGAATCCAATCACCCGGTCTATTTTTCTCAAGTTAAAGATGTTTTCTGTTATATGGATCAGGGAATTCATATATGAGACGAAAGAGTTATTGTTCAGTCCAAAAATTATATCAAACGAAGATAGCCGGGCTGATGATAAACTTGTTTTGTGGGTCTTTTGAAATGTTATAGAATTTAAGTATGCGGATATGCCCCAGGTGTGATAAAAAATTTCCCGATACATATTCCCTTTGCAGGGATTGCAATGTAGAGCTTGTATTGTCAGTGGAGCAGCAGGAAGCCCCTGACCTAGTGGTGCTTTGTACGGTTTTAAACGAAACCAAGGCTTATATCATGCAGGGTTTTCTGGAAAGTGAAGGCGTTCCCTGTCAGTTGGAGAATATATCTTTTCACGCAGAGCCTGCGCCGGTCGCGGACCTCATGAAAGTTCGACTTTGGACACTCAGAGAAGATGCGGAGCGAGCCCGTAGTTTGCTGGAAGAACGTGAAAGCATCCAGCTTTGCTCTGTCTGTGGAACAGAAGTGGTAGAGCAGGATGAGGTTTGCCCGCATTGCGGGGAACAGCTGGAGGAAAGTTGAACGGGAAGAATCAATCCGAAAACCTGAATTTAAAAACATACCAGATAGCGGCGAAGCCGTCTTTCCAGGTGACTTTTTTCCCTTCTGAATAATCCCTACCACTGTAGGAGATGGGGACTTCGTAGATGCGGAATTTATTTTTTGCGACCTTGGCAGTGAATTCGGGTTCAAAGCCAAAACGATTGCATTTGAAGGTCAGGGAGTCGTTCACTTCTTTTGTGAAGACCTTGTAGCCGGTTTCCATGTCGGTCAGGTTCAGGTTGGTTAACATGTTTGACAAAGTGGTGAGAAATTTGTTCCCCAGGTAATGCCAGAAAAATAATACCCGATGAGTGCCTCCCAGAAACCGGGATCCGAACACCACATCGGCCCGCCCATCCAGAATGGGTGCCAGCAATATTCCGTAGTCTGTGGGATTGTATTCAAGATCAGCATCTTGAATAATGATGATCTCCCCTCTGGTTTTGGAAAAGCCAGTCTGCAATGCGGCGCCTTTACCTTGATTGTGGTCATGGTAAAGGACTTGGTAATTTTCCTTGTTTTCAAAATCTTTCAAGACATCCCGTGTTCCGTCTGTAGAGAAATCATCGATAAGGATGATTTCTTTCTCATAGTCCACAGCTTCGACCCTGGAAATCAAGGCACGAAGCGTGTCACGCTCGTTATAAACCGGAATGACTATGGAAAGTTTAACCAAATTAAGGTCTAGAACAGGGTGTAAATAAACGGGGCAACGGCGCTACCCTCTGTCAGAACGATAAGCAGGCTCATCAGCAACATGATGAAGACAATGGGCCCCAGCCACCATTTTTTCCGGGCTTTAAGGAAATCCCAAAATTCTGCTAACAAGGCAAATTTGCTATCTGGATCGGATGGATTATTCATTAAAACAATTCCAATTGTTATTCGTAATCAATAGATTCTAGAACAAGAATTACCAAAAGTCTAAAACAATTTTATCGGATTTTAACTATAAAACCTTTAACTGGCTTGGGAAAGCTTTAGCGGAAACCCCATTTTTCGGGATAAAAGATTGCCGACCACTCCGGTCAAAATGCCGGTAATCAGGGCCAGTGAGAAGAAAAAGGGAAGCAGGACGAAAAAAGAAGTTTGTTTTATAAGAAAAAAGTAAACGCAGGCTGCGGTAATGAAAGTATGGGTATAGGCTCCACAAACACTGACGCCAACAAGGCTGAATGGCCCTCTTCCCCTGTTGTAAACTCCGCACATGATGGCGGTGCCAGCAAGACCTCCCACCAGGCTGAGGAAAAAGGTAGGGCCTAAAAATGTTCCCCCAAGAATGGAACCCAGTATGACCCGGAGCAGGGTTACGATAAAAGCCTCTTTGGTCCCCAAATAAACCAAGGCCATAAGGGTCATCAGATTGGCCAAACCCAGCTTGACCCAGGGGCTGGGCAAGGGGAGCAGGGCTTCAAGGCGATGCAATATCACCCCCAATGCCACCATTAAAGCCATAATGATTATTCTCTTGTTTTGCGCGTTGTTATCAGCATCGTGGGAAGGCATTGCGGATTTCATTTTACCTTCTAAGGTTCAAAGGTCAGTAAGGTTTGCATATGAAGCCGGACCGAGTCACTCAACGCATCATAGTCGTAGCCTCCTTCTAACATGGAGAGTAACCGCCCATCGCAAACATCCTTGGCAATACCCATCAGCAATTCGGTCATTTTGCCAAAGCAATCGGTGGTTAACTGAATTTGGGCCAGGGGGTCATTCTGATGCGCGTCAAAACCAGCGGAAATAATTATCAAATCGGGTTTGTAGCGTTGGATTTCAGGGATCAGTTTGTTTTGCACCGCAGAAAGGTAGTCGTCATCATCTGAGTAGGCGTCCATTGGAAGGTTCAATGTGGTACCCAGCCCATCCCCGGTGCCGGTTTCTTCTCCCGCACCCGTACCTGGATAAAATGGATACTGATGCATGCTACTATAATAAATAGATGGATCACTATAAAACGAGTGCTGGGACCCGTTGCCATGATGCACATCCCAATCGAAAATGAAAATTTTGTTTAGTCCTTTTGTTTTTTGTGCGTATCGGGCGGCTATTGCCACGTTGTTGAACAGGCAGAATCCCATCGCGTGGTCTTGTTCGGCATGATGGCCCGGTGGGCGTACAGCACAAAAGGCGTTATGAATATTTCCATCGATAAGTTGGTCGATGGCATTCATTCCCGCCCCGGCACTCAAAAGCGCCGCGTCATAGGAATCGGAAGAGATTACCGTGTCGGCATCCAAATTGCGCACCCCGTCCGCGCAACTCTTCTCAACGCTTGCTACATAGCCTGAATCATGCACCCGACTAATTTCTTTGGCAGTGGCCTTGCGGGGTTGTATTGGAATGAGGTTGTTGTAAAATTCAGAGGACTCCAGCCGGTTCTGAATGGCTGTTAATCGACCTGGGTTTTCAGGATGCGGTTCAGTTTCATGCCTAAGATAAAAGGGATCCGATGCGTAACCCGTTTTATTCATTTTATGAACTTTCCCGTTCAAAACTACTAGCCGTAGGGGCAATTAGCAATCGCTTTATCTGGCAAGCTAAAATTCATCTCGGCTTAACGAGTTCTTACCAAGGGACCAAACCACCCTCGCTTTTTAAACCGAGGCAACTTATTGCTCGCCAGATGGCAATGGCTTATTGGCCCCACGCCGAGTGGTTTGAGAATATCAGAATCCCTGAATTGAATCAACTTCCTTAAACTTATGAATCTTTTAGAAAAAAACGAGAAGTTGGCAGGCCTTAAATCCTTTGCAGAAAGCCTGGGTTTTGATGGATTCGGAGTGGCCCGTCCTGAATTGGGTCCCGCCGGTGAGAGATTCGGGAAATGGCTGGATGAGGGTTATGACGGTGAAATGGCCTATATGCGGCGTGGTGAGGAGAAGCGAAAAAATCCCCATCTTGTGCTGGAGGGTGTGAAAAGCATTCTGTGTTTTCGCACCAACTACTTTGCCATGGAAAAGGATATGAGCTATGTCGAGCATCGTGAAATTGCGGATATTTCTATTTATGCTTTGAACAAGGACTACCATGATATCATCACACCGCGATTGAGGAAGATGGAGAAAAGAATCCAGGAAAAGTTTGAGGGATGCAAAACCCGGATTTATGTAGATACAGGCCCTCTTCTCGAAAAGCCTTTGGCCCAACAAGCGGGCCTGGGCTGGATCGGCAAGCATACCAATCTTCTCACCGAGGGTATGGGCTCCTGGTACTTCCTTTCTGAAATACTGACCGATGTGGTCCTTCCTCAATCTCAACCCGCGGATGACCATTGCGGCACCTGCAGGAGTTGTATAGATATCTGCCCGACAAAGGCTATCATCGCCCCCTATGTCCTGGATTCGAATCGATGTATTTCCTATCTTACTATTGAGTTGAAGGGGGTCATACCCATTGAGTATAGAAAGGCAATCGGAAACAGAATTTATGGTTGCGATGATTGCCAGATAGTCTGTCCGTGGAATTCCTATGCGGTCAAAACCGATGACCCGGACTTTCAGGAGAAGCAAGACACGCTCAAACTGATTGACTTGATTCAGATCACTGGAGAAATGTTCCGCCAAAGGTTCAAGGGAAGCCCGATTAAACGGATAAAACGAAGGGGGTTACTTCGAAATGTTGCTGTTGCCCTGGGTAATTCCGGCAATCCTCAAGCCATACCTCCTCTGATAAAGGTGCTGGATGACGATGAACCCTTGATCCGGGCACATGCGGTCTGGGCTCTAGGCGAACTTTCAGGGCTCGAGGTCCTTCCCGTTCTTCGGAAAAAATTAAATAACGAGAAGGAAGACATTGTCCTCGAAGAGTTAGAAAGGGTGGAGGCCCGATTTGCTTAGAGAATGCGGGAACATTTAAAGGGGATTTCTTATGGAGGTCTCTATTTATTCGGTAATTTTCTCCAAGGTAATGGCCCTTGCAGCAGAGGGAAAGTTGGTGAACTATAGTAAAAAGCGCAATTGCATTTGCTTGCTTGATCAGTATTGACTCGTTGCCTCCGGTGGCTAGCTGGCCCGTAGGCATTTTTTAATTTCATCATAGGTTTGGCGTTCCCAATTATGGAACAAACTCACCCTCGACCCCTTTTGGTTCTTTCCGGACTTTTCCTGATCGCTCTGGTGGTTCGCGTTATTTATTTTATCGAACTCTCTCAAATCCCTTATTTTGATATCGTCCTTCCTGTTTATGATCATTCTAACTTTGACCAGGGTGCGTTGAATTTTGCGGCCGGTGACGTATTGGCACGATCGCCCAATAACAGCTATTCCCCCCTTTACAAGTATTTTCTGGGAAGCCTTTATTTTTTATTTGGCAGGAATTTTTATGTGGTTTACGGCCTACAATTTGTGCTGGGAGCCTTTGGCGCGGTTTTAATATTCCTAATAGGTAAAAGGTTATTTGATGTCCGTGTAGGTCTTTTGGCCTTTATTGGATTTGCCTTTTACTCCACGGAAATTATATATGAAGGGATCATTCTTCGTGCCGCCTTCATCACCTTTTTAGGAATTTTTTCGTTCTACGTTCTGCTCCGCTTGCGCGAATCTCCGACCCCATTAATGTTGATAGGTTGTGCCCTGATTCTGTCTCTGTTTTTTTCAGTCGCGTCCTAATACCTTTCTGTGTCTGCCTTTTGTTATTTTTTATATTTATAAATTTGTCTTTAAAGACTGGGAACCAGCGAAGAGAGTGAGGGGCTGGGGGATATTTTTGATCCCCTTGTTTCTTTCATTCATTCCGTTGCTGGTCCAGTGTTATCTCGTTCATGGAAGGTTTGTGTTTTTTGATTCCAGTGGGGCCACCGCGTTTTTGTCTGGAAATTTTATTGATTATCCCGGTGTGGGATTTGATCCGAATATTTTAACCCACTTCCAGAAAAAGCATCAGATGGAAAACCTTTCTCCAGTGTCTTTTGTTTTTCAACAGGTCATGAGCGATCCTATCGGGTTTTTGAAAATGATCGGGCGAAAGCTGTATTTTTATTTCAATGATCTGGAGGGGGCATCCAACCTTTCCATTTATCTTTACCTGGAAAACTCCAGGATATTGCCTTTTTTGCTTAGCCATTTTTCCCTGTTTTCCGCTTTAGGGATGATGGGGGTCGTATTGGCAATCAGGAACAGGGAAAAAATTTTTCTCCTGTATGCTTATCTGGCATGCCTTATTCTTTCAGTGGTTCTTTTTCATGTGGTGGCCCGTTTTCGAATTCCTTCCGCGCCGTTTTTAATTCTTTTTTCCGCCTATGCGGTAGGCAGAGCCTGCACCTGGTGGAGCCAGAGGCAATTCAAGCAATTTGCAGTATTTGTTTTGGTCTTTCTTTTTTTGTTCTATGGGTTGCGGGCTCCGGAGAGTCGCACCAAAATTCGTTATGTAGATTATTGCAATTGGAGTTATGCCTATATGCTGGAAGAGAAATGGTTTGATGTGGATAAAGCAGAGACTTATGGAATTAAGTGCCTGGAATCGGAGAGAAGAATAAATTCCGGTTGGGGGACGACCAATGCAACGCTGGCTTCTATTTATAAGCTTTATGGTTCTTATTTAATTCAGCGGCAGGATGAAACAGCAGATAAGATTTTGAGGTATGCTTTCTCCATCGATCCGTTCGATTCCCAGTTATACCGGATGTATTCCGATTTCGAAGTGGGACGCAATAATACCAGGTTGGCAATCCGGAATCTTCTAATCAGCCGGGTTGCGGATAAAATGGATGCAGTACCGCTGCAGACCCTTATCCGGATTTATTATAAAAACAACAGTGACCCAGGGAGGCTATTGGCCGCCTTGAAGGCGGTACTGCCCATGGAAAAGGATCCGGGCACTGCTCAACATGTGCAGAATGAGATTCGCCGGCTTGAAGGTCTGCTTGCTAATAAAATTAATTGGGTAAAAGCTTCTACTGAAAAGGCCCGAAAATTCCTTTTTGAAGGTAAATGGTTGGCGGCCCTGGAGGAATATAAAAAACTGAATGCTTTCAATGCTTCCGATGCCCGTCTCCTCGTTGAACAGGGGGTGGCCTACGAGAATTTAAACGATGAAGAAAAAGCGCTGGATTCCTTTTACGATGCTTTACTGGTCAAAGAGGAAAATCCAGAATTGAATAAGAACCTGGGGAATTTTTACTTGTCTGTAGGAAACCTGGTTTTGGCAGTGCTTCACTGGAAGCGATACCTGGAAACCTCACCACAAGAGGGCGAATATTTCCTGATCCAGAAACGGTTTCAGTTCTTTTCTCAGCAGTTGAGGATGAAGAGTCTGGAGAAACAGATTTTTGACCTATCCGGGGAGCAAACCCGAGCCCTTTATAAAATCTACAGGAATATGAAAGTGGAATTAGGCCCATAAAGCGGATTGGGGCTAAACAGTCAAAACAAACCGTTGATCCGGCATGGGTTCCCGTCCTATAATCAATAAAATTTTAACTGCCCATTTTCCGTGGAGGCAATTTGCAAGGGCTTATTGCGCCGAGAATACGGTTGCTAGCAGATAAAGGCATTGCAATTTTCCTGCGGAGGTACTCCGCTAGCCGTGGAGGCAAATAGTAAGGGCTTTTTGAGCCGAGAAAACTCTTTGCTCGCCAGAGAGAGCTACGGCTCACTGGGTCCAGCGTCGCGCTGGTGGAAAGGTTTATGGAAAACTCACGTTTTATAAAAGCCTGCCGAGGAGAACCCGTCGATAAAACTCCGGTATGGTTCATGCGCCAGGCGGGCCGGTATATGAGAGTTTACCGGGACCTCAAAGAAAAACACACTTTTCTGGAAATGTGCAAGACCCCGGAACTGGCATGTGAGGTTACATTACAGCCTCTGGATGTGCTGGGGGTGGATGCCGCTATTATTTTTGCTGATATTCTCCTTCCTTTGGAACCGATGGGGACGGGCTTGGAATTTTCGGCGGGTGATGGTCCCGTGATCCCGCGTCCGGTGAGGGACCGGAAAGCCGTTCAAAAACTTTTACCGGTAAATGCGGAAGAGCAGTTGGGTTTTGTTGCCGACGCAATTCGTTTAGTTAGGCGGGAGATCAATATTCCTTTGGTCGGTTTTGCGGGGGCTCCTTTTACCTTATGCAGTTATATGGTGGAGGGAGGAAAGTCCCGAGAATTCAAAACCACTAAACTGATGATGTACGAGGCCACCGATGTGTGGGAACTTTTGATGGACAAGGTGTGCACCATGCTGGTGGATTATTTGAAGATGCAGGTCGCGGCAGGGGCTCAGGCCCTGCAGATATTCGACAGTTGGGTGGGGTGTCTCAGCCCCAGTGATTACGAAAAATATGTTCTTCCTTATTCCAAGCGTGTTTTTGATGGCCTTAAAGATGTTGGCGTCCCTGTCATTAATTTCAGCACCGGAACCTCCACGATGCTGGACCTGGTGCAAAAGGCCGGCGGAGATGTGCTCAGTTTTGACTGGCGAATCCAAATGGATTCTGCGCGGACCCTGTTGGGAAAAGAACAGCCGGTTCAGGGCAATCTCGATCCGGTAACGCTTTTTGCCCCTATACCGGTAATTCGCGAAGGGGTTTATGACATCCTCAAACGTGCAGGAGGAAGAGGCCATATCTTCAATTTGGGGCATGGCATTTTGCAACATACTCCAGTAGAGCATGTAAAAGCCGTGGTGGAAATGGTCCATGAATACCAGCATGAATGATTCTTCCGGCACCGAGCCGCTGACCGGTGTTTTCCTTATGGCGCATGGGGCCCCCGAGTCAACCGATGATATCCCGGAATATTTGAAGAACATCCGCGGCGGAATAGAATCCACTCCAGAGACTATCCAAATCATTCGACACCGCTATGAGCAGATCGGCGGGAAATCTCCTCTGCGGGAGATTTCCCAGGAACTTTGCGTCCGGTTGGAAACTTTTCTCAACCAGCAAGGACCGCAGTTCAAAGTCTATTGCGGAATGCGTAACTGGAGTCCCTATATCCGTGACGAAGTAAAAAGGATGAAGGGAGACGGTATAAAAAGGGTAGTGGCACTTTGCCTGGCCCCACAATTCAGTACTTGGAGTACAAGCTTGTACTTCAAGGTTTTTAAGGAAGCGTTGACAACCTGTGGCGCTGAGGACATGGATGTGCGTTACATCGGCAGTTGGGCGGACCACCCGCTTCTGATTGACGCGTTTGAAGAAAAATATAGGACGGCCCTTGAAAGACTGGGGCCAAATGCGAAGGATTCGGTTTGCACGATTTTTACGGCGCACAGCATCCCTTCTGAATCTTTAGAGCTTGGGGATCCTTATGCAGAGGAGTTTGACAAAACCATTAAAAAACTCGTGGAACGTGTGCAACCGCGATACTGGTTCAAAGCTTACCAGAGCCAGGGCATGATACCGATTCCCTGGTTGGGGCCCACTGTAGAATCAGTTTTGGATAAGATTGCAAAGCAAGGCTCGAAAACGGTTTTAATCATTCCGGTCGGTTTTGTTTGTGATCATGTAGAAATTTTATTTGATATTGATATAGAATTTAATAAATATGCCAAAGAGCACAAATTAAGTTTGCACCGCACCGAATCGTTAAACCTTTCTCCGACATTTATCGAAGCACTGGCTTCTTTGACCTGGGAAAACCTGGTTTAAGCCTACTAGGTTCCAGGATGACGCGGGACCCAATGGACAATAGCTTTCTCTGGCGAGTAAAAAGTTGCCTAGGCTTGATGAGCTCCTATCCAGCTGCCGCTATTTTATAGAAAATCATGGATCTTGAAAATTTAAACCCTCAGCAGTTGCAGGCGGTGCGCCATAGTGAGGGACCGCTAATAGTGGTGGCGGGAGCAGGCTCCGGTAAAACACGTGTCATTACCTGCCGAGTTATCCATCTCATTAAGGAGAAGGGCATTCCTCCGGAAAGCATCCTGGCTATCACATTTACCAACAAGGCGGCAGGGGAAATGAAGGAACGTGTCCGGAACATGCTGGATCTTCGCGGGGCATTCCCCTGGATCAGCACCTTTCATTCTTTTTGCTTGAGAATCCTGCGTAGGCATATTTCGGAACTGGGTTTTTCCAATGATTTTGCTATCTATGATGCTCAGGACCAGTTGACTCTGGTCAAGCAGTGTATGAAGGTGGCACAAATCAGTGCGGACGCGTTTCCTCCCAAAACCCTCCTTCATCACATCAGTGGATTCAAAAATGATTTTCTTTTGCCGGAAGATATGCAACCAGAGACGATGTCTTATGGGCACCAACTGAAGGCGGCGGGTCTTTATTCTGTTTACCAGTCTGCCCTGAAAAAAAATAACGCTTTGGATTTTGACGATTTGCTGGTTTTTACGGTCCGGCTTTTTCAGGAGTATCCTTCTCTCCGCACACATTATAACGATATGTTTCGGTACATTCTGGTGGATGAGTTTCAGGACACCAACGCGGCGCAGTATAAGCTGGTGCGCTTGTTGTCGCAGTCCCATAACAACATTTGCGTTGTGGGTGATGATGACCAGAGCATTTACCGGTGGAGAGGAGCAAATATAGAAAATATTTTGAAGTTTGAAAATGATTTTCCCGGAACCACGGTGATCAAGCTTGAGGAAAATTACCGTTCCACACAAAATATTTTAAACGCGGCGGGAGGCGTTGTGAGAGAAAACAGGAACCGGAGAGATAAAACATTATGGACGAAAAATGAAAAGGGCTCGCCGGTGTTGTGCTACAAGGCTGGGGACGAAAATGATGAGGCGGATTTTGTTTGCGAAAAAATCCTGGCATTGAACCGTGATGAAGGTTTTAGCTTTAATGAAATGGCGATTCTTTACCGTACCAACGCCCAGTCCCGTGTCATGGAAGATATGTTGAGAAGAAAAGGGCTGCCCTATCAGGTGATAGGAGGACTGCGTTTTTATGAGAGAAGAGAAATCAAGGATGTGCTGGCATACATGCGGGTTGTTTTGAACCCGAGTGACTCGGTTTCTTTAAAACGAATCCTTAATGTTCCCGCCCGGGGAATCGGTAAGACATCGGTTGAAAAAGTAGAGGCCTATTGCAAGGAGAAGGGTTTAACGCTCCTGGAGGGGTTGCGCGATAACGAGCAGGGAAAAATGACAGCCCCTGCCGCCGGCAGGAAGATTTCTCAGTTTTTGGAAATCATTGCCCATCTGGATGTTACCTTTCAACAGGGTAATCCGCTAGATCTTTTGAGAGAGGTGATAGATCGATCGGGTTATGGGGAGATGTTGGAGGCGGAGAATACTCACGAGAGTAAGGGGCGCATCGAAAACCTG
>CATMOP010000002.1 GCA_950072225.1 uncultured Nitrospina sp. | reverse complement strand
AAACGTCACTTCATGGGTGGCGCCATAGTGCACCATCGTCAGGGAAAGGATCGCAACCAGCATCAACAAACTTCCCACCAGGGTGTAGATCACGAATTTCATCGTGGCATAGACCCGTCGGCCCTCTCCCCAGATACCGATGAGAAAATAAGTCGGCACCAGCATCAGCTCCCAAAACACATAAAACAAAATAGTGTCGAGGGCCAGAAACACCCCAAGCGTCCCCGCCTCCAGTGCCAGCATCAGGGCCACAAAGTTCCTGAGCCCTTCCTTCTGGCTAAAGGAAAACAAAAGGGCGATGAGTCCCAGAAAAGCAGTCAACACAACCATCCACAAACTTATTCCATCTACCCCTACCAGATAATTGATATTCAGGGCAGGCACCCAGTGAAACGTTTGGACAAACTGCATATCAGGGTTAGAGGTATTAAACGAAAACAGTAACCATAAAGACAGAGCAAGACTGGCACCTGCCGCACCCACCCCAACTATCCTGATCATGGCCACATTATCTCTGGAGACCATGAGGAGTCCCAGTGCCGCAATAAGGGGTATGAAAATTATAAGGGATAGCATATGTTTTTCCGGTTACATGAATACGACAAACAACAGAATCGTCACCACACCGACAATCATATTCAAAGCATAAGAACGCACTTTTCCCGATTGCCAAAGACTGATACCATGGCTCACCTCTTTTATCTGAAGGCCAACCTGGTCAACGGTAAAATCTAACCCTTCACGTTCGGCTTTTTGTTCCAAAAAAGCGCCAATGGCTTTTGTCGGACGTACAATCAAATAATCATAAATCTCATCCACATAATATTTGTGGAACAAGAGGTCATAAAGGGGGGCCAGCGCTTCCTTGAAAAGATCCAGACGCTCTTTGCTCACCATATACAATAAGCCCGCAGTCGCGATTCCTCCGATGCCCACTACCAGAGCTATGCTCTCCAAAGCGTTATCATGAGGATGATAGGCAACATGGCCAAACACCGGCGCCAGAAAGCTATCGACCCAAGGCCCCAACACCCCGCCCAGCAGAGCCAAAACAGCCAGAACCAGTAAAGGTATAATCATAATCATGGGGGATTCATGCGGGTGCGCCGCTGGACTGCGGAGCCTACCAAAAAAAGTGAACAAATAACCCCGGGAGATATAAACCGCCGTCATACCCGCCGTCAATACCGCAATCGCCCAGAAAACAATATTCCCCATATCCGCATGGTAAGAGCTCAGAATGATCGCCTCTTTACTGAAATAACCGCTGGTCAAAGGAATCCCAGCCAACGCCAGAGCACCTATTAAAAAAGTTGCGTGGGTCAACGGCATGACGCTTTGCAGGCCACCCATTTTTCGAAGGTCCTGTTCGCCGTCCAGCGAATGGATCACGCTTCCCGCCGCCATAAACAGTAGTGCCTTGAAAAATGCATGGGTCATTAAATGGAACATGCCCAGACTATAAACGCCAATGCCCATTGCCAGGAACATATACCCCAACTGGCTCATGGTGGAATAGGCGATCACGCGCTTGATATCATATTGAACCATTGCCATCGACCCGGCGAAGATCGCCGTGATGATTCCCACTCCGGCAATAAAATACATGGTATAGGGAGCCAGTTCATATAAGACATGGCAACGGGCTACCAAATAGACTCCTGCGGTAACCATCGTCGCAGCGTGAATCAGCGCACTAACGGGAGTAGGCCCTTCCATCGCGTCCGGTAACCAAGTGTGCAGGGGCAATTGCGCGGATTTCGCGAATGCTCCGACCAGCAATAAAAGGGTGATCAAAAGCATGGAATCGTCATTAGGACGGAACATGCCAGGGGCGGACGCAAATACATCGGCAAAGTTCAGCGTTCCAAACGTTTCAAAAATAACCAATGCGGCAATAACCATTCCCACATCGCCGATCACGTTCATGACAAAGGCTTTGCGGGCGGCAAGCACGGCACTGGTTTTTTCCCGCCAGAACCCAATCAGCAAATAAGACGCCAGACCAACCAGCGCCCAACCGACAATCAGGAAAAAGAAGTCCGCCGCCGCAACCAGCACCAGCATCGAGAAAATAAACAAGTTTAAATAAGCGAAAAATCGGGAGTATTCCGGATCATCATGCATGTAGCCAACCGAGTAGACATGAATCACAAATCCGACACCGGTTACAATCAGGAACATGAACACCGAAAGCGGATCCACGAGAATAGCCACATCCAACTTGAATGACCCCGCCGACACCCACTGGTAAAGAGTCTGAACATGCCCCACCCGTTCTTCTGGCGGTAAAAACAAAAGATTGCTCAACGTCACCAGCGTCATAAAAAAGGACGCACCTATGGTTCCGCAACCCACGAGTCCAACCAGGTTCCTGGAGATCCGGTTGCCATACCAACTCAAGCCGATAAACCCGAGAAGAGGAAACAAAAGTATGAGCCAGCTACTTGCGAACAAAAGATTATCCTTTCAATACATCAATATGGTCCACATCCATTTCATGACGAGTGCGGAAAATAGTCAGAATGATAGCCAGCCCCACCACCACTTCCGCCGCCGCAACAGTTATGATGAACAGGGCAAAAATCTGGCCATCCAGTGAGTTGAGGAAACTGGAGTAAGCGACCAAAAGAAAGTTCACCGAATTGAGCATCAACTCGATAGACATAAACATGATGAGAGGATTCTTGCGAATGATGAATCCCACCGTACCCACGCAGAATATAGAAGCACTGACCAGCAAAACAAACTCTTGACCCATAATTACCTCGCCCGCCTTCTTAAAGGCACAAAAGAAAATTTTGCCAGACAAATCACACCCACTGCCGCGACCAGAAGCAAGCCGGAAGCCAACTCAAACGCCACGATATGTTTCGAAAATAATTCGAGACCAATGGCTTTGGCAGTTCCAAATAATTCAGCTGGAATTTCGCCGCGAATCTGCTGGGTCGGCCCAACCGTGGCCGACAAATACAACTCTCCCAACAGGATGAAGACGAAGCCAAACGCCATGGCACGGTGAAATGTGTTTTCCTGAACTTCTTTTTTTCCACCGAGAAGCGCGATAATAAACAGAAACAGAATCATCACCGCTCCGGCATAAACAATGATCTGGACAACCGCAAGAAACTCTGCGTTATAAAGAAGGAACAAAAGGGCCAGGCAAATCATGTGGCCGATCAGATACAAGGCGGAATAGATCGGTGAGGAACATAAAATGACCCCAAGGCTGGCAAGGACTGCCGTCACCCCCACCACAAAAATTACCGTATCAAGCGCAAAATCAAATAGCGTAGCGATTTCCAATACACCTACTCCCAAAAAAAGAACAACCCCTCGGCGTGGGGCAATCTAGCAATAGCTCTCCCTGGCTAACAAAGAGTTATCTGGGCCTTAAAAGTTCTTGCCAATAGCCCCTCTGCGGCTAGCAGTCGCGCTGGGCTGGGCTAATCCGTTCCGTATTACCTAAAATATTGACACGGAACCGGTTCGGTTCCGGATAAACCAAAAGATCCTCTTTCTCCATGATATAAGTGTCGCGGTCATAATCCGCCAATTCATAATGTTCACGCAGAACCACAGCGTCTACCGGACAGGCCTCCTCACAATACCCGCAGTAGATACAACGCAGGAGGTTGATCTCATAAACCTCTGCGTATCGCTCGCCCTTGGAAACCGGATTCTCCGGATCATTCTCTGCCGATACAACATGAATACACCCTACCGGGCAATTGATCGAACACAAAGAGCATCCTATGCATTTTTCCAGCCCATCCTCATCGCGGTTCAGGAAATGCCTTCCCCGAAAACGTTTGGGCATGGTTCGCTTGACCTCGGGATACTGTATAGTGACCGGCTTGGTTAACATATTGCGGAACGTGACCCACATTCCGATCGAAAGGTTTTTTAACCCATTAATGGTTACTCGCAACATGGCTCATACCCTCAGGGAAATCAGATCACCTTCCAAATGCCAGTGATCAAAAGATTTAATAAACATAATGGCAATAAAACTTTCCAGCCAAACGTCATCAACCGGTCGTAACGAATACGGGGAAACGTCGACCTCAGCCAGATGAACACACACAACAGAAAACCAACTTTGAGGGCAAACGCCACAATCGGCCAAACAGGCAAGCCATAAGCGTTCCACCCGCCAAGAAATAAAAGGGTCACTAAAGCGCTCATGGTCACCATGTTGATGTACTCACCCATGAAGAACATGGCAAACTTCATGCCCGTATATTCCGTATGAAAACCGGCTACCAGTTCCTGCTCTGCTTCAGGCAGATCAAAGGGGGCTCGATTGGTCTCCGCAACACCAGCAATATAAAACAGCAAAAAAGCCAAAGGCTGAACAAGAATAAATGGAATCGTTTCCTGGGCCTTGACCATATCCACCAGGTTCAGGGAACCGGTAAGCACGATGATGCTCAACGCCGAAAGTCCCAACGTCAACTCATAACTGATCATCTGGGCGGAGGAACGTAGACCGCCCATCAATGAATATTTGTTATTCGATGCCAATCCGGCAAGAACCATTCCATAAATGCCCATCCCTGAAATCGCGAACACGAATAAAATGCCACTGTTAACATTGGCTCCCCACATCTCAATGGTCTGGCCGAAAACCTCGAAAGGTGCCCCGAAAGGGATTACTGCAAATCCAACAATCGCCGTAAACACTACAATAGCTGGCGCAAGGTGAAATAAAAACTTGTCCGCCGAACTTTGAACGATAGATTCCTTGAACAACAGCTTCACCGTATCGGCAAGCGGCTGGCCAAGCCCAAAAGGCCCCACCCGGTTCGGCCCCAGGCGAACCTGAAACCGGCCCATCAAGCGTCGTTCCAACCAGACCAATAGGGGAACCACTGACATAATCGCCACCGCAATAACCACGGCTTTAACACTCCCCACGATCAGGGGAATGTTATCATTCAGAAACAGAACTATAAATTTCCAGGTTTCATTTAATATTTCAGTTATCCCATCCAAACCGCAATCACTCCACTAAGCATTTACCGTTCTACAAAAAATCCAATACTAAACTTTCCTTACTTGCACCCATGCCGTGCCGCCATCAGCACCGATCAAGCCATTCACTCCCTGCTCGTCTGAAACCCTGGGCACCACCACACCTCCAGATTGACAACGGTTGTCGACCCTTGCAATGGCTTCCAGGTTAATATTTTCAGCGGAAAGCAGAACCGTGTTGCCATCCTGAATACCAAGCCTGGCAGCGTCTTTCTCATTAAAATGCGCTGTGGAAGGCTGGAAGTGATGTGCCAGTTTTGAGGAGGCATCGAGAATTTTGTCATGCGCAAACAGGAAGGTGGCAATACGAAGCCTGAGGCTTCCGTCTTTCCCCTTACCCGCCTGAACCGATTTATCAGAAACCGATTCATCGGCCGAAGATATAGGCTCCCGGTTGCACCCGGTTTTGCCTACCGACCTTTTGCTGATCTCCTGATAGCCCGGAACCCGGCAGGCGATCTCTTCGGTCACATCCGAAACCCTGCGGTAGTTGGTTTCATCTCCCAGCACATTGAGCATCAGGTTGATAATTTTCCAGTCCGGTGCCTGGGTGGTTTCCAACGCTTTTTTTCTGGCCTGTACCCGGCCTCCAATATTGGTAGTAGTCCCTTCATCATAACCCGGACCATTTGAAGGCAGGACGAGATTCGCCAGTTTTGCCGTTTCCGTTTCCAGCATGTCATGCACCACCAGAAGATCCAGCTTCTTCAAAGCTTCCGTTACCCGCAATCCACCAGGGAAATCCATGACCGGATTAGAACGGTGCACCAGCAGGGCTTTCAATTCCCCTTTTTCGGCACGGGCGATCATCTCTAATGCGGAAAGGCCGGTTCCAGTCGGCGCCTTTTCTCCCCATTGTTTTTTTATTTCCTCTTGGTCCGACATCGACAATCCGCCCGGATAAAAATCGGGAAGCAACCCCATATCCATTGCCCCCAACGCATTGGTCATCGGAGCCGCAGGTATGGCTCCGCATTCCATGGTCGGGACTTTAGCAATCATTTTCAGTAGACGCTTGACCCCAAAAACCGCTTCTCCGGAAAGGGCAGATGGATTGTACACCACGCAAATTTTCATGCTGGTGCGTACTGTCTCGACCAAAGACTTCATATCTTCCGCAGAAATTCCACTTTGGTCGGCGTCCTTAGCCGGAGCCGGTTCCCCCAGTTCCCGAGCCAGGCCGTGGGTCAAAGTATCGATCGCTTGAGCCTCACAGCCCACCTTGTATTGCAACGACTGAGAAGAGTAGCGGTCGAGGGCAATTTTTTGATCGTTCAAGCTCACTAACCGGGTTCCGCAAGCGGTCACCGCTTTTTTGATGCGAAGATCAAGAATGGGCAGTTCTTCCGTCGGGTCGCTGGCAATCAATAACACCACATTGGACGTTTCAACCTGCTCGACCCCATAATGGCTGACAGGAAGACCCGGGGTATCCTGATAAGACTTATGGTCTATATTGTTTGAACCCAGGCCGTGGCGGAAAAATTTCTGATAGAGATAATTCTCTTCATTGGTGCCATAGGGAGATCCTATGAAGCCAACGCTTTCAGGCCCGTGTTCTTCCGCAATTTTTTTAAACGCCTGCGCAACTTTGCCGGCCGCATCCTCGATGGTGCAGTTATGAGGCAACACCGGAAAGGAAGTAGGCTTTCCGTCACCCACACTATTTTCCCGGGCGGTGGTGATTTTATTTTTGCTATGCATAAAATTATGACCCCAGCGGCCCTTGTCGCAAATCCAGCCATCGTCCACCGCATCATTGGGACGCGCCTCAATACGCATGAATTCATTGAGCCGGGTTCCCATCGTGATATTGCAGTTGCATCCGCAATGCGCACAAAGCGTTTCTGTGTTGGTCAAATCCCAGGTCCTGGCCTTAAATCGGAATTCCGTATTGGTCAACGCACCTACCGGACAAATATCGATGACATTTCCGGAGAAGCGGGTGTTGTAAGGTTCGTTGTTAAATGTACCAACCTCGTTATGGAAACCGCGGTTTAGCATGACCAACGCGCTGTCCTGCTCAATCCGTTCGCTATAAGCCGTGCACCGCTGACAGGCAATGCAACGTTCCCGGTCAATGGTAATGACCGGACTGAGCGGAGTCGCTTTGGCGTTGTTGGCACGATGGAACTCCATACGGGTATCCGGAGCACCATACTTGAAGGTGTTGTCCTGCAAGGGGCATTCGCCGCCCTTGTCACAAACCGGGCAATCGAGGGGATGGTTGAGCAAAGTAAATTCCAATACGCCCTTCTGCCCTTTTACCACCTTGTCAGTGGTGGTTTTGACCACCATATCCGGCGCCACATCCATGGTGCAGGCGGTCATCAGCTTCGGCATCTTCTCGACTTCTACCAGGCACATCCGGCAACAACCCAGCGGACCGATCTTCTCGTGATAGCAGAAAACAGGGATCTCCACATCGATCCGTTTTGCCGCGTCTACCACCTTGGTGCCTTTGGGAACCGTCACCGATTTCCCATCAATGGTTAATGTTACTTCATTATCAGACATAGTTGCCTCAAACCGAACCTACCGGTACGTTCTTAAAATATTCTTCATAATCAGAGCGAAAATACTTGATACTGCTCACAACGGGAGATACACAGGCATCGGCAAGCGGACAAAACGCTTTCATGTTCATGTTGTCGCAAATATCTTCCATCTTTTCGATGTAATCCAGTTGTCCTTTGTTCTGCATGATCTTTTCAACGATCTGGTAGAGCCATCGGGTACCTTCCCGGCAGGGTGTACATTTTCCGCAGGACTCATGCATATAAAAACTGATCAGCCGCAAGGTGGTCTCAACAATATTGACGCTATCATCAATGACGATCATAGCACCTGAACCCAGCATGGTCCCTGCGGCCGCCAATGATTCATAATCGTAAGAGACATCCACTTGATCCGCAGGAAGCATGGGAACCGATGAGCCGCCAGGTATAAATGCTTTCAGCTTGTTGCCATCACGGATTCCCCCAGCCAGATCATAAATAATTTCCCGGATCGGGGTGCCCAACACCACTTCATAGTTCCCCGGTTTTTTTACATGTCCGGAAACACTGACCAGTTTGGTTCCCTTGCTCTTTTCGGTTCCCAGTGAGGCATATTTTTCGGCGCCTTCATTGACTATATAAGGAACCACGCACAGGGTTTCGACATTATTAACGACCGTGGGTTTAGCATACAAACCTTCTACGGCAGGGAAAGGAGGTTTCATTCTCGGTTCACCCCGTTCGCCTTCCAGGGAATTGAGCAGAGCCGACTCCTCACCACAGATATATGCCCCCGCGCCAAGATGAGTATAAATATCCAAATTGAATCCGCTTCCTAAAATATTTTTACCCAAATAGCCTTTGGCGTAAGCGTCTTCCAGGGCTTTTTCCATAATGAAGTTCAAATCATGGAATTCGCCACGCAAATAAATGTATCCGGTTTCGATCCGGCAGGCGTAAGCGCAAAGGATCATCCCCTCAATCAACATATGCGGATTTTTAAGCATGAGCTCCCGGTCTTTACAGGTTCCCGGTTCCGACTCATCGGCGTTGCAACAGAGGTAACGGGGAAACACATCCTTGGCAAGGAAGCTCCATTTTAATCCCGTCGGGAAACCAGCGCCACCACGCCCCCGCAAGCCGGAAGCCTTGACGGCCTCGACAATTTCTTCCGGTTTCTGGGCAAAGGCTTTCTTCAGGGACCGATAACCGCCTTGTTCTTCATAGACCTTCATGGTGTGAAGGTCTTTCATATTTATATTTTTGAAAAGAATCTGCGTCATCGGTCAATCCAAAGAATCGAGAATCTGGCCGATGCGCTGCTCGGTCAAATCCCCATAATAAGTGTCGTTGATCCGCATCATCGGCGCTTCGGTGCAGAGCGCCAGGCATTCTTCCCGATGCAGGGTGAACTTTTCGTCCGGTGTCGTTTCTCCCACCTTGATTCCAAGTTTTTTAGCCGTGTACTCAAGCAGTTTGTCACAACCGTTCAACTGGCAACTGATGTTGATGCAGAACAGGATCATATACTTCCCCACCTTTTCCGCGTGGTACATCGTATAAAAAGACATGACCGACTGCACATAAGCCGGAGAGCAATCCATTTTTTTACTGATCGCCACCATAGCCTCCGGCGAGACCCTTCTCTCGGCCCGCTGAACCAGAGTCAGCAAAGGCAGCATCGCCGACTTTTTAAATGGATATTTAGCGAAAATGTTTTCAATCTCTTTTTCTTGCTCTGCAGAAAACGTAAACCCTGACATCAACAATTTTCCTTTATAAAAATTCTGCGGAGAACCTTCGCTGGCAGATAGCAACGGCTCGTTGAGCCGAGTCAACTTTCTGCTCGCGGGCGTGATATTTAACCTTAGCTTTCGTGCCCCGAAGGGGTAAAAATTTATTGCACGCTGGCCCCGTGATATTCCACCTTTGCCTTCATGCCCCGAAGGGGTACACGCCTAGTGGCCGCTTGCAAATGTTATAGATTTGGCCTAAATTGGTTCCACGCCATGAAAATGATCAAATGCTACATTCAGTATGAAAAGTTGGAAGTGGTTCGGGAAAAGCTTTTTGAACTAGGAGTGCCCGGAATATCGGTGGTCGATGTCAAAGGCATTGGCAAACCGATGAGCCATTTGAAATCTGACCCCGACTTGAAAGTTCCGCAATTCCATCCCTGCGTGGAAATTTCCGTGGTTCTGGAAGCCGAAGCAGTGGATGAAGTGCTGGATATGATCGTGAAGACGGTGCAGACCGGCAACTTGAGCGATGGAAAGATTTTTGTCCTGCCGGTTGAAGAGGCAGTCCGGGTCCGTACCGGGGAGCGGGGCAAACAGGCCCTCTATTAATTGGAACCCTTCCGTTGATTGCTGAAAATCTCGCTGAAGTCCGGGAACGGATTTCCCAAGCCACCAAAAAGTCGGGAAGAGATCCAGACAGCGTCCGCCTGGTTGTTGTTTCCAAACAGGTGGACATTGCCCACATTGAAGAAGCCCGGACAGCAGGTGCCGTGATATTCGGGGAGAATAAAATCCAGGATGCGGTTCCCAAGATAGATCAAATGAGATCGGAAGGAATTTCCTGGCATTTCATCGGTCACTTGCAAAAGAACAAGGTCAAGTTTCTCGATGAACGCTTCGACTTGATTCATTCAGTGGATAGTTTGGAACTGGCGGAGAAAATTGCCAACCAATGCCAGTCAGAAAACCGGGTGCAGTCGGTTTTATTGCAGATCAATGTTTCGGGCGAAACCGCAAAGTTTGGAATGGAACCGGGTGAACTGGTAAATCAGATGCTGGCTTTTTCCCGGTTGAAAGGAATTCGGGTTGAGGGGCTGATGACCATTCCGCCTTACCATCCCGATTCGGAAAATTCCCGCAGGCATTTTTCACGATTGCGGGAACTTCGCGACCAATGCGAAAAACAGAACCGGATTTCTCTGTACGAACTTTCCATGGGCATGACCAACGATTTTGAGGTTGCGGTAGAAGAGGGCGCTACGCTGGTTCGTGTTGGCACTGCTATTTTTGGCCCCCGCCGGGCCATAGATCGGAAGTAATTTAAGAGGAGATCATCGTTGTGCTGAAAAATAAAAAAATTGGATTCATTGGCGGTGGCAACATGGCCGAAGCCATGATAAAAGGCCTGCTTTCCGCTTCGTTCATTGAAGCGAAAAATGTTTTTGTTTCGGAACCGTCAGAAGCGAAACGGGATGCCCTGCATGCAGAGTACAAAATCAAGGTCAGTGCCGACAACCGTGAACTGGTGAAGAAATGCGACATCCTCATTCTCGCGGTCAAACCGCAGATTTTGCAAGAGGTTCTGGTTGACATACGTTCGTTGGTGGATAGTGACAAGCTGGTTATATCCATTGCTGCGGGAGTTCCCATTGCCATCATAGATGATGCTCTGCGTGGAGACAAAAATAAGAAGTTCAGTATTGTGCGCACCATGCCCAATACCCCGGCGTTGGTTCAGGAAGGGGTGACAGCCATCGCTTCCGGCCAACATGTCAGCAAAACGGATGTGAAAATCGCCCACCGTATTTTTGAAGCGGTAGGCCGCACCGTCGATGTTGAAGAGGACCAACTCGATGCCGTGACGGGTTTGAGTGGCAGTGGGCCAGCTTATATCTTTATGCTGATCGAAGCACTCTCTGATGCCGGAGTCAAAATGGGTCTTTCACGCGAAGTGGCCAATACCCTGACCATCCAGACGGTGCTGGGTTCCGCCAAACTTGCCAGAGAGAGCGGCAAACATCCCGGCGAACTCAAAGACATGGTCACCTCCCCTGCCGGCACCACCATCTCCGGACTGCATGCCCTGGAAGAAGGGAGTTTTCACACCACCCTGATGAATGCTGTGGAAGATGCCACCCTGCGTTCCCGCGAGTTGGGCAAAATCGCCCTCAACAAAAACTCCACTAGGCGTGGGGCCAAATGAGCAACTACTCGCCATAGGGCCAGATTGAAATGGCCCATTGGGCCCGCCTTCCGGACAGTTTGTCGTCCTTCGCGGTGGCTCCTTTGAGGATGAAGCTTTTTTTCTCCGGTCCGCTTCGCGCTACTGGTATCCACCCACCCTGAAACACCACAACCTGGGGTTTCGTTGTGCCATCAATCCGCAGGATATAGAGAAAGGAAATCCGTAATGGTCAAAAACGTATTGTTCCTGACCGGAGTTCTTTTGTTTTTCTTTTTGGGTTCGCAAGAAGGCTGGTCGGAAACGGTGGAAGTAAAAATCATCAAGTCGACTTTTATTCCCACGGTTATAAAAATCAAGAAAGGCGATACCATCCGCTGGGTCAATACGGAAGAACTTCTGCACACGGTAACGAGCGGAAAGGCTCCTGATCCCGATAAGAAGTTCCACGCCGCTTACGTAAAAAAGGAGTTTGAAGTGACCCTGGACAAAGAAGGCTTCTACGATTATTTTTGCGAACTGCACCAGGCCGTCATGCGCGGAGTGGTCATCGTCCGGCCAGCAGCCAGTGGCGACTAGCAATCCCACTAGGCGTGTACCCCTTCTACCCCATTCGGGGCATGAAAGTTAATGAAGAGGATATAACTGGGGCATGAAGGCAAAGGTGGAATATCACGGGGCCAGCGTGTAATTGCTTTTTCAACCGAGATAAACCTTTATTGTTCAGATAAAGCTATTGCTCACTGGTTGCGGCGCCATCGCCGCTTATTTGCAACGGTATTTTTTGTATTCGCCGTAGCCGACGATGGCGAAACCGAGAAACAGAATCCAGGTGGGATGCAGGACATCCTCCGGTTTATTGAAGTAGAGGAACAGCATTATTGCCACGCCTGCCATAGTGACGGTGAGTCCGAGAAAGACAGCGGTCAATCCTTTTTCAAATCCATCCGGGTCTTTAAGTTGTTTTCTTATTTCCGGCCGCAGTTGATATTTAAACACGGTCTTTGTATTCCAGTAAGGCTGAATTTAAATTTCCCATTCGGTATCCCTCCGGGTCCAGCACCACATTGTTAAATCCTAAAGCCTTTAATTTTTCCTCAACAGCCTTCTGGACGGATTTATCATTCTGGTAACGGGGAATTTCGTTTTTGTCGAGTTCTATGCGGGCCAGGGTTCCTAGATGGCGGACGCGGACCTGAGTGAATCCTAAAGCGAGCAAGAGGTCTTCGGACTGCTCGATCATGGCAAGTTTTTCCGGCGTGACCGGCTGGCCGTAAGGAATGCGGGAAGACAGGCAGGCCATCGCTGGCTTGTCCCAGACGGAAAGCTCCATTTTCCGGGACAATTCCCGGACCTCCTGTTTGTTGAATTCCGCTTCCACCAGGGGACTGCGCACCCCTTGTTCTCGGGCGGAGTCGAGTCCGGGCCGGTAATCACCCAGATCATCGGTGTTGGTACCATTTAAAATATTAAGAATATTTTCCTGCTGTGCCACCTTTTTGAGGCTCGAATAAAGTTCTGTTTTGCAGTGGTAGCATCGGTTGGCCGGGTTGGCCCGGTAATTCGGATTAGACATTTCCTCTGTTTTGACGACTAGATGTTTTACCCCGATTTCCTTGGCCAATTGGTGGCAGGCTTTCATTTCCCTGTCTGGCATGCTGGCGGATTGCGCGGTAACCGCCAACGCTTTTTTCCCCAGAACCTCATGGGCAAGGGCGAGGACCAGAGTGCTGTCCACCCCGCCAGAAAACGCGACCAGCGCGCTATCCATTTCCAGGATCAATGATTTTATTTTTTTTGTTTTTTGTTCCAGCGTCATGATTGGTTTTGGAGTTGGTTTTGGCTAAGGGTAACATAAAGAAATGCAAAAAAAAATCCGGGAACAGAGGACGCTCTGTTCCCGGACTCCGAGGAGGAGGTGCTCCTTGAGAAGGTAAAAAGCGCTACTCTCTTTACCCTCTCTACTGCTAAATAGTCTAACGGAAGCTTCCGGGAGAATCCTACATTTTCAAACAAAAGTTTTGCTTTTATTTGTGTGGCTTACCCGAATTGGAGCATCAATGGAGACAAGTTCATGAAAGTTAATGGATACAAGGAGATCGGCCTCCGGTCCTTTGGCAGATTTTTCACTATTACGCATTTCATGCAGGATAAAACTCACCTGCAGATCGGGTCAAAGATGCTGCCAAATGCGGTCAGGATAAATCAGCTTTAAGCCTCAGCTCTCGCAGTTGTTTTGGGTCCACTTTCGAGGGGGCCTGGGTCATCAGGCAGGTGGCTTTCTGGGTTTTGGGGAAGGCAATCACATCCCGGATTGATCCGGCACCTGAAAGCAACATGGTGATTCGGTCCAGTCCCAGGGCGATTCCGCAATGCGGGGGGGCTCCATACTTCAGGGCGTCAAGTAGGAAGCCGAATTTGGTTTCGGCCTCTTCCTGGCTAATGCCGAGGAGTTTAAACATTTTTTCCTGCACTTCTTTTTGATGGATACGAATGCTACCGCCGCCGATCTCGTTGCCGTTGAGCACCAGATCATAAGCCCGAGCCTTAATGGAGCCAGGGTCGCTCTCGAATTTATCAAGGTCCTCTTCACGCGGAGCTGTGAAAGGGTGGTGCATGGCGGTATACCTTTTTTCCGTCTCGTCATATTCCACCAGCGGGAACTCCGTGACCCAGGTGAAGACGTTTTTTGATTCATCGATCAGGTTCAACTGTTTACCTAAAGCCAGACGGAGATGGGCGAGAGCATCGGCCACAATCTTGGGGGTGTCGGCAATAAAAACTATTGTGTCACCGGGTTGGCTTCCTAAAGCCTTCAGCATGCGGTCGAGCATTTCCTGCTCAAAGAACTTGATGATGGGTGACTGCAATTCATTTTCCTGAACCTTGATCCAGGCCATCCCCTTGGCGCCGTATGTTTTGGCAATTTCGGTTAAATCGTCCAGTATTTTCCGGGATAACGTATCGGCACTGTTTTTGACATTGAGGGCGCGAACCTGTCCACCCGATTCCAGCACCTGAGCGAACACTTTAAACGATGTGCCTCGGACAATTTCTCCCAGATCAACGATTTCCATGTCGAACCGCATATCCGGTTTATCGGTTCCGAACCGGTCGATGGCATCCTGATATTTCAGGATCGGGAACGGAGTTTCGATTTTAACATCGAGGACTTCCTGATAAATTCCGGCCATCATTTCCTCGATTATCTGGAAGATAAGCTGCTCATTGCCGAAAGACATTTCAATATCGATCTGGGTGAATTCCGGTTGCCGGTCAAAGCGTAAATCTTCATCGCGGAAGCATTTCACGATCTGGAAATACCGGTCCATGCCCGAGACCATGAGAATCTGTTTGAACAACTGTGGCGACTGGGGCAGGGCATAAAACTTTTGCGGGTTGAGCCGACTGGGCACCAGATAATCCCGTGCCCCTTCCGGGGTACTCTTGGTCAACACTGGGGTTTCTATCTCCATGAATCCGTTCCGGTGCAGTTCGTTTCTCGCCACCCGCGAGATATCATAGCGAATTTTCAGGTTGCGTTGCAAAACCGGCCCGCGAAGATCGAGAAACCGGTATTTCAAGCGCAGGGCTTCCGAGATGTCCTGCGGCTCCCAAGGTGAGATGGGAGGGGTTTCCGATGGATTGAGAATATGCAACTCATCTACATAAACTTCTATTTTTCCGGTTTTCAGTTTCGTGTTCACCATGTCATCCGGTCGGGCGCGGACCTTGCCAGTGACAGAGATGACAAAATTTCCACGAATGGACTGGGCGTGCTCGTGCGCCAGTTGGTCGATCTGAGGATTCAGCACCACCTGGGTCATGCCATACTTATCCCACAAGTCCACGAAAATGAGTCCCCCGTGATCGCGCCGGGTATGCACCCATCCGCACAAGGTCACCGTTTCGCCAATGTGGCTGTCCGATAATGTTCCGCAATCATGTGTTCGATCGTTGTTCATTGAGGCTCAATTAGTTTTTTATGGGATGGTTGTGGACCTTGGGCAAAGGCTAGCACCGTACCGAAAACGGCACCGACTTGCAAGCGTAAATCTGGCGAGGAGGGGGTGAGACTCAAGGTTCCGGGTCTTCTGAGGTTTCCTCACTATCCTGGCTGAGGAGGATTTCTTTCTGCTTTGCCGCCCTTTGTTCCGCTTCGATGCGGGCCAACTCCTGTTCCTTGCGTTTTTTGTGAAGCTGAGCTTCGATCACCATCTGCGGCTTGATCTTGATGGCCAGGGGAATATTGACTGTACTGCATGAGCGCATACAGACTCCGCAACCGGTGCAGATATTTTTATCGATGATCGGTTTGTCATCCACCTGGTAAATCGCTCCCGGAACTGGGCAGTCGATCACGCATTGCTGGCAAAACGTGTCGCCGTAGGCCTGACATTTTTTCTTATCTAAAATGGCGTAGCCCATGTTTACGTCACTAAGCTCCTGCACCGGAAGTAGAGCCTTATCGGGGCAGGCCGAGATGCAGGGCAGGTCGGTGCACATCACGCAAGGGTTGCGCATGGGGTCAATATAGGGTGTGTTGAAAACGAGGAACCCCATTTTCTTGGGTGCACGCAGGATGGCATCTTTTGGGCAGGCGTGGATGCATTCATCGCAATGGGAACAAGCTTGCAAAAACTGCCTCTCAGAAATCGCGCCCGGCGGCCTCAACAGGGGAACCCGTTTGGTGATCTTGTCCATCACTTTGTTGATGCCGTCAATTTTACTCTGGACTTTATCAACGGCGGGTTTGGCGAAAAAGTGGACGCCCTGCCGTAATAAATTGCGGCGGTCGTATTCCGGGTCTTCGGCCTCCTCAATCTCAAAGATATTGTTGCCGAGCTCTGCCGATGTCTCGATGGATTCCTCGACAGGTTTTTCGACAGGTCCTTCCGCCGATTCCGGTTGGGTTTCCGGTTCCGATTGCAGCGAAAGCTTTTCCTCCGGGTCTGATTTGAATTTCGATATCAGTCGTTTGAAAAATCCTTTTTTCGGTTCGGACTCTTCAATTTTTTCGACTTCTTCGACCGCTTCGACTCCGTCGACCCCTTCGGCAGGTTCCGAATCAGCAGAAACCTCGGGTTTCTCATCTTCCTCATCCTCTAACTGTTTTTGGGGAACCTTTTCAGCAGATTTTTGCGCTTCATCCTCCACCGCTGTGCCGAAATCGAGGAAGTTGCCGAACGAAAAAATATCCCGGCGGGACATCTCCCTGGGTTCTTCCGCGACCGGTTCTGGGGTAATGGTTTCTTTGTCCAGGCTCAAGATGTTCGTTTCCACCTCAGCGCTGGACTGGTTTCCGCGTTGGTCTGGATCGATTAGATCTTCAACACCCCGTTCGGTGTTCTTCTTTTTACCTTTAAAGGTCTCTTTTGCGAGGTTATGTCTAAACTTCATAATTGATTCCGGCCCTCTAGCGAGGGATACAAATGGGCAATGACTCGTTAAGCCGCTTATACCTCCTGCTTGCCAGCGAAAGCTATTGAAATCTGCCCCCGGCCGCTGGCCGCCCTCTAGCGAGGGAGGCAGATAGCAAGAACTCCTCAAGCCGAGCAACCCATTGTTCGCTCATAAAAGCTATTGCCAGTTGGCCCTACGCCTAGTAGTGAATATAGGTTTTTGAAGGCTTGCAGGTAGCCGGGGAGTTTCTGGTATATGGCTTCTGTTTCCTGTTCAGTGGGTTTTTGATTGACGCGTTTGTAGTCTGCGATCATTTCTGCCCATTGAGGTTGGTCTTCAGTCCAGCGGTTTTGTATTGCCAATGCAATACATTGCTCATCATCGGTTACCACTTCAGACTCCACAAAACCGCGAATGCTCTTCATAGCCATGGTATAAGTATGTCCAAACCGTTGCAGGGCGGCACTCTTGAAATAATCGGTACTTCCTTGTTTTAAGACTTCATCCAACCTTTGCAGGTTCCAGTCCAAATGAGTCAGTAAAACCTTTTTCTGCTGTAATGGAGTTTGAGACATAGCCAAGAACCTTTGATAAAAAATCGCTGAAATGATACTTTATCTTAATTTTAAATTCTCAAATGAATTTTATAACATTATGAGTAGTGATAACGCTGAAAATATTTTTATCGATAATGGCGATGGTACGGTCACCTGCAAGGCGCAGGGTTTGATGTGGTGCAAGACCGATAGCATGAATGATTTGAAGAAATGGGTCAATTATCAGGATAGCGGCGATTATGTGCGTGAATTAAGAGAAAAAAAATATGCCGGATATGATAATTGGCGGCTACCCGAAAAAGATGAAATGTTGACCCTGTTTGATAAAAAATTTGAAAATACGGACCAGTTTGGCAAGACTATTTACATCAGCGATCATTTCGCCTCCGGGGGAGGGTTTTCCATGATCGCGCAACAGGTGACTGGCCGGATGCGCACATGGGTGTTAAATATCCGCGATGGAGAGTTCAGCCATCCTGAGGGACTCTGGACCTTGACCGAAGCGGCCAGGGCTGTCCGGTCCCTTTAAAAAAATATACCGTTTTTTTTAACGGTTGGAGAAAAAATATGAGTGAGGAAATCTATCATCCTCCGGAGTCCGTTTCCGCAAAAGCATTGATCCAAAACATGGAACAATACCGGGAAATGTATGAGCGTTCCATCCTTGAACCGGAAAAGTTTTGGGCGGATGAGGCGGAAAAGTTCACCTGGTTTAAGAAATGGGATCAGGTGCGTGACTACAATTACAATATCAAAAACGGGAACATACACATCGAATGGTTCAAAGGGGCAGAAACCAATATTACGGTCAATTGCCTGGATCGCCATTTGGAAAAACGGGGAAACCAGACGGCTATTTTATGGGAAGGGAACGAACCCGGTGAGAACCAGAAATTAACATACCGCCAACTGCATGAAGAAGTTTGTAAATTTTCCAATATTCTAAAACGCCACGGGGTAAAAAAGGGCGATCGCATCTCTATTTATATGCCCATGGTGATGGAATTGGCTATTGCCATGCTGGCTTGCGCGAGGGTAGGGGCGATTCACTCTATCGTTTTTGGCGGTTTTTCGCCAATAGCCCTGGCGGATCGAATTGTAGATTCCACCTGCACCGTTCTCATTACCACGGATGGAGGATTTCGTGGTGCGAAATCGGTCCCTTTAAAACCCAATGCCGATGAAGCTATGCAGTTGGCCGAAAAGGCAGGCGTAGTCGTTAAAACCTGCATTGTGTCCCAGAGAGTGGGGGAAAAGGTTTCCGTGCAAATGCAATCGGGTCGGGATACCTGGTGGCATGAAGAAACGCAAAATGCCGATCCTGTTTGTGAGGCTGAAGTCATGTCTTCGGAGGACCCCCTGTTTATTCTCTATACTTCCGGCTCAACAGGAAAACCCAAAGGGGTCCAGCATAGTGTGGGCGGATACATGGTCTACACAGCTCTAACTCACAAATACATTTTTGATTATCAGGACGGTGATATCTGGTGGTGTACGGCGGATATTGGCTGGGTCACAGGTCACTCATATATCATTTATGGGCCGTTGGCCAATGGAGCGACAACGGTTATGTTCGAAGGTATTCCCACTTATCCGGACGCGGGAAGATTTTGGGATGTTGTGGACCGGCTTAAAGTCACCCAATTTTATACTGCCCCGACGGCGATTCGTGCGCTCATGTCTCATGGTGATGAAACACCTGCCAAATATGACTTGTCGAGTTTAAGGATTTTGGGGACGGTTGGCGAACCGATTAATCCGGAAGCATGGCGTTGGTATTATAAAAACATAGGAAAGGGGAATTGTCCTATCGTAGATACCTGGTGGCAGACGGAAACCGGTGGCATTTTGATTACCCCTCTGCCCGGTTGTACTCCAGCTAAACCGGGTTCGGCAACCCTGCCTTTTTTTGGTGTAAAACCCGTAGTGATTGAGGCGGAAACCGGTAAGACACTTGAAGGCAACGGGGTAACAGGGGTGCTGGCGATTTCTGAACCCTGGCCGGGTCAAATGAGAACAATTTATGGCGATCATGAACGTTTTGAGGAAACCTATTTTAAGCTTTATCCCGGTTATTATTTCACCGGTGACGGTTGCCGTCGGGATGAAGACGGTTATTATTGGATCACTGGTAGGGTTGATGATGTTATCAATGTAGCCGGCCATAGAATCGGAACTGCTGAAGTGGAATCAGCTCTTGTTCTTAATGAAAATGTGGCGGAAGCCGCAGTGGTAGGATTTCCCCATGAAATAAAAGGGCAGGGAATCTATGCCTATGTTTCCCTTATGGATGGAGTGCAACCGGATGAAACGTTAAAGAAAACACTGGTACAGTTTGTACGAAAAGAAATTGGGCCGATTGCCGCACCGGATATCATACAATGGGCTCCAGCGCTTCCAAAAACCCGCTCAGGAAAAATCATGCGACGTATTTTGAGAAAAATCGCTGCCAATGAAGCCGATCAATTAGGAGATATCTCGACTTTAGCAGACCCATCCGTTGTAGATAATCTCAAGTCTTCTTACTTGGAAATGTTTTCTAAGGAAAGATAGGACAAAAAGCAGGCAACCGGGATCATGGAGTCGAATCAAGATTCAACTCCATGATTTCTCACTCCTACAGTGAAAAGAGAAAGGTCTCCTCTTCCCCCCCAAAAAACTTTGAAAGTCTCTAATATTTTTGCAACCAGTGGGATAGCAATCCATTTTAAGCAAATCTTGTCAGCTGTCAATCGAAAGTTTTGATATTGTGTAAATAAAACGTTAATTAGCTAATTTGGACTTGTTTGGAAGGAAATAAAAGGGGAAGCGCTTTTGGTTTTCAGGCGTTTTTCGGTGATAGTCTGTTTTGCTTCCTTTAAGCCTTTTTGTGCTGAATTATTAAGAGGTTCCAGTTGAATTGCTGTGTTGAATGCCGATCTGGCCTCCAGGGATCGGCCTTGCTTAAGATAAGCCCATCCCAATCCATCAAAGGCATCGGGTTGACTGGGGTTCCTGCGGATTTCTTCGTTAAACAGGTTGATTGCCATCAGGATATCATCCTTGATAAAGTGGATCCTTCCCAGTTTGGTTCGCGCTGTGGTCTGCATCTGGAAGGGTGCAATGGCGTTGGAACCTGTTACCCTTTCAAATACAGGGTTGGGATCTGGGTTTAAAGCCAAACATTGTTCTAACATGGTGATAGCCGAATCATACTTTTCTTGCCAAAAATAGACATAACCCATTCCCTTACGGGCTTCGGATTTGTTAGGCTGGATTTTAATAGAAATCCTGAACATTTGCATGGCCTTGTCATACAATTGCTTTTGATAGTATGTCCAGCCTAGGGAATTGTATGCCTGCCAGCCAAAACGTTCCTTTTTCAGCAATTCCAAAAACTCCGGTGTCAGCGCAAAATCGGGATCCAGAGATATTGCTTTAAGAAAGTATTCCACTGCTAGATCAGGATTTCTCGAATTGTAATGAATCCAACCGAGAGCCATATAAGGCGAGGCACGGAGAGGATGGTCTTTTAAAATCTTTTCAAAATACTTTCGGGAACTTTCCCTGGACCCGCTTCTCAGAACGCTCCAGTCCAGCTTGTAGGCCAGATTCTTGTTTTCGGGGTCATACTTCAAAGCCATTTCCAGATAGGGGATGGCATCCCGGTAATTTTTTAAGGCATACAAGGACAGGCCGAGCCCTTTAGCAGAAGACACCTCATAATCTTCATGCTCAATGGATTTGAAAAACTTGTCAATGGCATACCCATATTGTTTTTTCTGGAACTGGCTCCAGCCCAGCCCGTTATAGGCATGGGCCAGATTATATTTAGTAGAAGGCCATTCTTCATCAGTCACATAATCATGATAAATTAGGGTTGCCTTCTTGTAGTCGCCTTTTTTTAAAGCTTGGTCAGCTTTATATAGTTGTTTGTCCAATCTTTTTTGCACCTGTTCAAGGCCGAGTAGGGCGGTACTGTTATTAGGGGAAACCTCCTGAGCTGTAAGAAAATAATCTCGAGCTTTGTAATACTCGTTACGGGCAAGAAAAACCTTCCCATATTGATTGTAAAGATGAGCCCAGTCATTGTATCGATCCAATAACTCATCCAGTTTCTCTGCTGCGATCTGGTATTTTCCTAAATCCATATAATATTGGACATAAACGGCCTGGTGCTTTTTGATTTTCTGGATTTCCTGTAGGCCCTTGAAGGCTCCTAAGAAATTCGGGTAGATCTCCAGGATCTCCCTGAATATTTTTTCCGATTTATTGATTTGTTTTGCATGCAAAAGGCTCCAGGCCAGGCCATTTATCGCATCCAGGTTTGGAAATTTTGTTTTAGTAAGGTCGTCAAAAAAGTCAGCCGCTTTGGTGTATTTGCCCTGATGAAAGCTTTCCCATGCAGAATCTAAAGACTCCGTATCTTCCAAGGGCATTCCCAGAAGGAGGCTACGATATCGGGGAAACTCAACCGGTAATGTAAATATCGAACTCGATTCGGGGTTTGAAGGAACAATTTCCCAGTGCCGGGTGGCCTGGTTCCAGGTTGTCCACATTTCCAGCAACTCTTCTACCTTGGCAGGACGAAGAATTTTTTCCAGCTCTTTTTTCGCAAGTTGGCTCCGCTTTTGCACCAGATGTATGAAAGCCTTTCCTTTGTGAGCTTCATAGGAATGCGGAGCAAATCTTTCGGCATGTTCAAAACTTTCCAGAGATTTTTGGTAATGCTTTAAGCTGAAATAACACCAGCCCATACCCAGCAAGGGAGTTGGGTCTTTTTTGTATAAGGTATGAGCCTGTTCGAAAGCCGCTAGCGCCTTATCAAAACGTTTTTGAAAAAAATAGGTCCAAGGCAGAAGTTGAATGGCCTCTCGGTTATCCGGGTCATTGACCAGCGTCTTTTTAATATAAAACTCCGATACAGCATATTCTCTTCGGTTGAACTGATGCCGGGCGAATTGCAGGTCGATATACTCGTCCCGTTCGAGTGTCGGAAGAGAGGTTTCCTTGGCTATGGAAACAAGGTCCCCCATCGCATTTCGCGTTTTCTGATAGGTTGTTTCCAGAGTACTGCAACTTGCCCCAAATATAACGAAAAGGGTATAAACGCAGAATGGTCTTATAATTCGCAAAGTCCAGCTCCTTCAGACAAGAAGAGATCGTTTTCTCTATTTATCGGCATTTGGACGAAAAATTTAAGACTTTTTTTAGATTGAATGGGGTTTAAGTACCCCTTTTAACTCATTCCAGGGCTATTTCAAGAAAAATTCGGGGGGGATTAGTTGAGGTCTAGATTTTTTTTGTAAAACGCTATTAAAATGGTATTATGCAAACTTTTTACAACTCCTTCTAAAACAATGTGTTTTTTTAAATTTTTCATTATTATCAGTATTATTTCTCTGGTTTCTGCTTGCTCCGAAAAAGCCGAAGACCAGGCCCATCAGGAAATCCATCCCAGCTTTTCCGAATTGCCAGAGGTAACGGAAGACCCATCCCCTATCCCTATTGAGCGGGTGGTACCGGTTCTACTTTCTCCTGAAGATCAGGTAAAAGCCAGCAAAGCCCCCGAAGGGATGGTTTTCATAAAAGGTGGGTGCTTTATCATGGGAAATGACTATGCCCAGGAAGACGAGAAACCGGAGCATGAAGTTTGTGTAGATGATTTCTATCTGGATAAATATGAAGTGACCCAGGCGCGTTGGGAAAAGCTGATGGGATTTATGCCCTCCAAATTCAGTGGAGCTGACCTGCCTGTTGAGCAAGTCAACTTTCTGGATGTGCAGAAATTTATCCAAAAATCGACAGGTGCCTGTCGCTTACCTTCCGAAGCGGAATGGGAATATGCGGCGCGGGGAGGTGCGAAGACCCGCTATTTCTGGGGGAATATGGTGCACGGCAATTATACGTGGTTTGAAGATAATTCGGAGAAAACGACACATCCCGTTGGCAATACAGCTCCTAACCAGTATGGAGTTTATGACATGATGGGGAATGTCTGGGAGTGGGTCAACGACTGGTATGAACCTTATTATAAAATTCGCTCGAAAAACAATCCCCAGGGGCCAGAGACAGGAGATTCAAAAGTTGTGCGGGGTGGTTCCTTTAACTCCTCTGCCGGTGCCTTGCGTATCACCAACCGGGTCTGGTTGCATCCCAAAAACAAAGTTTTCCCTAAAGTGACTACCTATGGCCAGATTATAAACGAAGTTTTTAACTATATTGGCTTTCGTTGTGCGCAGTCCCTTCCTAA
>CATMOP010000001.1 GCA_950072225.1 uncultured Nitrospina sp. | reverse complement strand
AACCGCTTCCTTGAGCTCCAGGATTCCTTCCTCCGCCTGTTTCATTCGCCGTTTACCCTCAAACGCAAAGGGTTTGGTAACCACGGCAACCGTCAGGGCTCCCACTTCCTTGGCGATACGTGAAATGATGGGTGCGGCACCGGTACCCGTTCCACCACCCATTCCAGCGGTAATGAAAGCCATATCCGCTCCTTCCAGCATTTCGCGAATGGTTGCTTCACTCTCTTCGGCGGCATTCCTTCCAATCTCCGGATTGGAACCCGCGCCGAGGCCACGGGTCAGTGCTACGCCAATTTGAATTTTCCCCGGGCATTCGGATTTTTCAATTGATTGCAGATCAGTATTGGCGATAATAAACTCCACGCCTCGAATATTATCCCGGACCATGGAGTTGACGGCATTATTGCCTCCTCCTCCTATACCAACGACCTTGATAGTTGCTGAATAATCGCTTTCGTAATCAAACTCTATTGAACTCATTTTACCCTCCAGGTTTTAAAAAAATTCATCTGCCCAATCTTTCATACGTGTAAAAATTTTGTCGAACAGGTTCCTTCCTTGAAGTTCCCGGTTCCTTCCTGATTTGAATCTTTTGGATCCGTACTGGATCAATCCCGTACAGGTGGCATACATGGGATTGCTCACTACATCGATCAATCCCCCAAACCCAATGGGAGTTCCCACGCGCACGGGAGACTGGAAAACATCCTCTGCTAATTCGGCAATACCCCGCATGCTTGCTGCCCCGCCCGTCAGGACAATTCCCGATGAAATGATTTCGCGGTAGCCGGACTCGTTTATTTCATGATCCAGGAGTTCAAACATTTCCCGCGTTCTGGCTTCAATTATTTCGCTGAGAATCTGGCGTGAAACCGTTCGTGGCTCCCGTCCTCCTACACTCGGTGTCTCAATATTTTCTCCTTCGGCAACCAGAGGGGTGTAGGCGCATCCATAGGAATGTTTGATTTTTTCTGCTTCTGCATTTGGGGTGCGAAGGCCGATGGCGATATCATTTGTCATCTGGGCACCAGCAATAGTCAATACGGCTGTATGTTTGATGGCTCCCTGGTAAAAAATGGCCAGATCAGAAGTTCCTCCACCTATGTCAATCATCCCAACCCCTAGTTCCCTTTCATCCTGGGAAAGAACCGATTCGCTGGAAGCCAGTTGCTCCAGCACAATGTCCTGAACTCCCAGGCCTGCCTTATTAACGCATTTGACAATGTTTTGCGCAGAGGTCACAGCGGCAGTAACGATATGAACCTTGGCTTCAAGCCTAACCCCTGCCATGCCCAGAGGAGTTTTGATCCCGTCCTGGTTGTCGACAATGAATTCCTGAGGAAGAACGTGGATGACTTCTCTATCAAGAGGGATGGCAATGGCTTTGGCCGCTTCAATGACGCGGTCAATATCTGCCTGCGTGATCTCTTTTCCTTTGACTGCGATGATGCCATGACTGTTCATGCTGTTAATATGGCCCCCGGCAATACCCACAAATACGGAATCGATTTCGCATCCCGCCATCAATTCAGCTTCTTCAACAGCACTTTTTATAGATTCCACTGTGCTGTCTATGTTTATGACCACCCCTTTACGCAAGCCTCTTGATGGATATTGGCCCAGTCCGATGATATCTATTTTTTCATCATCAATGACCTCGCCGATGATGCAACAGATTTTAGTTGTTCCAATATCCAGGCCGACAATATAGTTACTTTTTTTGGCCATGCGTCCCATTTCCTCCTAGTTGGTTGGTGTCTTCATGGATGTTGAGTGGGCGGAGATTCGATCCCTGACCACGACTTGATCCTTGAATGATAAGTCGATCATCTGGATTTTGACGGTGTCATCTTCCAGAGTATCGAGGACAATCATAAATTTTTTGAATCCTTCTGTTAACGTCTCCATGGACATTTGGATTTGAAGATCACGGTTACGAGTGGAAAATATGATTCGTGAGTGTCCCTTTAGTTCGGCGATGTCCAAGGGATTTTTTTCAAAAAAAGAAAGCTTGTTGAAATAATGCATTGTCTTGAGACTTTGAATGACCCTTTCTCCGGAAAAGTTTTCAGGCTTTACACCCGGTTGTACAATTAATGGCAAATTACGGTACTCAGGTTTTTCTTCCGATAGGATCACTCCAAAGTTGTCCATTAAAAATACCTTTTCAAATTTGATCCGGGCATAAGGAACACGTTCGGTCAATTCGATTTGAATTTTCTGGGGAAATTTTCTCTGAACGGATGCGGAAAGGACCCAAGGGTGCTCCGCGAGCCTTTCGGAGGCTCGAGACAGGTCATACGCAAAAAGGTTTCCCCCATGAACCTGCCCCAACCACTCTAGGAGCTGATTCTCCAGCAGAGCATGGTTGCCGCTAAACGTGACGTCAGTGATCTGGAACCGAGGGTCGGAAGTCAAAAAATTATAGCTTGCATATAATAAATAAATGACGACTCCCGCCAGGAAAAGTTTTGAGGCCAGTTCAAATAATATTCTTGCCCAGGAAAAATCACGGGCCGATTTTTTTGAAGGTGCTATTTTGTTCAGATCACCGCCGCGCCTTTGCTTTTTCTTTCTTTCGGAGCGAAGGTCCTCCCACGCAACGGAGGAACTTTTTTGGCCTACGATTGCAAAATTCATAACTACTCTGTGTAATCCCGTTGAGCGGTTTTTAATATTTCAACGACTAAATCATCAAACTCCAGGCCCATCTTCCGTGCCGCCATTGGCAGAAGGCTGGTGGGGGTCATCCCGGGAATGGTATTCATTTCCAGTACCTGGGGTATGCCCTCATGATCCAGAATGACATCCACACGGGGGAAACCTCTTCCTCTCAACACTTGGAATACCTGTTTTGCAGTTTGTCGGCATCGTTTCGTCTCGTTTTCTTCAAGGTCTGCAGGGCAAAGGTACTCTGTCTTTCCAGAGGTGTATTTTGCCTCATAATCATAGAAGCCAGATTTGGGACGGATGTGAACAATAGGCATGGGTTCCATTTCATTCATTCCAATTGCCAGAAGTTTCCCTTCAATAAACTTTTCAACAATAACTTCTTCCGAATAAGCGAATGCAGTTTCCAATGCAGGTTCCCATTCGCTTTCATTTTCAACGATGGTTATTCCCAGGCTGGACCCTTGATTGGTTGGCTTGACAACCACTGGAAGACTCAAGGTCCGGCATATTTTTTCGTTCAGATTTCTATGGAATACTTCATAATCGGCTGTGGGTATTCCATGGGATTTTAAAATCTCCTTGGATTTTAATTTGTCATAAGCAAGGGCACTGCCCATGACTCCTGACCCTGTATACGGGATTTTGAAATATTCAAGCAGACCTTGAATGCATCCGTCTTCCCCAAAGGTTCCATGCAGGGCGATGAAAGCCAGGTCGATCGGGTTCGACTGTAGCGTTTCCCCAATTTGGTGGTCGACTTGAATTGGCAAAGCGATCAATCCTTTCCTTTTGATGGCCGCAATGACCGAGTTCCCGGTGACGATTGAGACATCCCGCTCGGGGGAGAGTCCCCCCATGAGCACTCCAATAGTTTTATCTTTCAAATTATCCAAAAGCTTTGTCACAAATCCTCTTTAAGAAGGTCCGCCCCGGCCCTTGGCCAAAAGGGCCGGAGAATAAACAAAGGAAGGAGGGGTGCCTTTGTTGCGGACCAATTTAATATTTTTGACTCTTTCTCTTCTTCATTCACCTGCGGTGACAATTTCAGTCTGCAATTCAATGCCCGTTTTTTTCTTAACTTCTTCTTGAATATGCGCAATCAAACGGGTCACATCATGCGCTGTAGCGCCTCCTTTGTTGACAATAAAATTTGCGTGCTTGATCGAAACTCCGGCATTGCCAAAAGAAAGTCCTTTGAGCCCGAGAGATTCGATCAGCCTTCCCGATGTGTCCCCGGCAGGATTTTTGAAAACGGAACCCGAGTTGGGAACTGTTAGTGGCTGAGTCTGCGACCTGCGCGAGAGATGCCGATCCATCGCGTTCTGGATTTCAGGGCGGTTTCCTTCTTCTAGCTCCAGCTCTGCTTCAATAATGATTCCTTCGCCATTCGGGAAAATGGTTTTTCTGTATTCGAACGAAAGCTCGTCGCGTTTTAAGGTCTGGATTTCCCCGTCCGGAGTGATCCGGGTTACACTGCGAAGAACCTGACCAATGTCGGTACCTTCTGCCCCGGCATTCATGATGATAGCTCCTCCCAATGATCCTGGAATGCCTACCAAATGCTCGATCCCAGTCAGGGAATAGCGAGCTGCGTGTTTGGCGAGGTAAGACATCTTCACTCCAGCCCCGGCTTTGATCACGGCCCGCCGGTTTCCGGATTCCTTGCGGAAGAACAGGGGACGTTTGATATCCTTGAATCGATCCTTTAAAGAGATAACGATTCCCCGTATTCCCCGGTCACCGATTAGCAAATTGGTTCCCTCCCCTAGAATGAAAAGAGGCTGGGATCCTTTATTCTTCAAAATCGTTTGAATGTCGCGGACATCTTCAGGAAAAATTAATACATCCGCAGGGCCTCCAATTTGAATAGAAGTATAGGGGGCCAGAATTTCGTTTTTCAGGACGGTGCCTTTAATTTTGTGTAACCAGGGAAAAGAATGGCTCATAGTTTTACTCTGATGAATTTTTTGACCCAGAACGGTTTTTGGGTATTCCATTTTGGTTTTGAGATTAAACTCATTTCCTGTGCCAGAATGTGCTCTGTAAATCAATCGGCGTTTCCAAGCTTCGTTAAGCATAGATGATGGTCCTCTCCTTTTGAAAACGATCAATCATTGAATCGGGATGCGAGCTTGTGGCTCAATTCCCCGATATTTCCTGCGCCGAGAGTCATTAAGATGTCCCCCGGTTTAAGGATCTTTTGTAAATGTGGAATCACGGATTCCGTGCTCCCGATATATTCCACATTTTTATGTCCAAACTCTTTCACGCCTTCCGCGATTCTCTGGGAATGGATGCCTTCTTCAGCTTCTTCACCGGCTGAATAAATATCAAGCAGAAGCAGTTGATCGGCATCGTTGAAAGAGGAGAAAAAACTTTCCATGAGGTATTTCGTACGTGAATAACGATGAGGCTGAAAAACTATGACGAGCCTTCGATCCGGCCAAACTTCTTTTGCTGTTGATAGGGTTGCCTGAATTTCTACTGGATGGTGGCCATAATCATCAACAATTATCAAAGACTCTGATTGTTTAAGGATTTCAAACCTTCTTTGTACTCCCGTAAAAGTTTTCAGCGATTCCGCGATAGTTGGGAAATCCATGTTCAATTCCATTCCGACCGCAACGGCCGCAAGGGTATTGCATACATTGTGTCGCCCCAAAGCCCCGGACAATATTTTTCCCAGTTTTTTACCCTGGTGATAGACCGTAAAATAGGTTTTCAATCCCTCCACGGAGATATTGCGGGCGGTGTAATCGGCCTGGGATTTCAAACCATAGGTAATGGTACGTTTCTCAATTCGAGGGAGTAAAGATTGAAGGTTGGCATCGTCCAGGCACAGGATCGCGGCACCGTAGAAAGGGATTTTGTTGAGAAATTGCAGGAATGTAGATTTCATATTCTGCATTGTCCGGTAAAAATCCATATGTTCTTCGTCAAGGGTTGTGACCACCGCAAGCGTAGGAGAAAGCTTGAGAAAAGAACCATCACTCTCATCCGCTTCGGCGATGAGATACTGACTCTGGCCGAGTTTGGCGTGTCCACCCATATTTTTGATTCTTCCGCCAATCACCACTGTAGGGTCAAGGTTTCCGGCTGCTAGAACCGCGGCGACCAGTGATGTTGTAGTGGTTTTTCCATGGGTGCCCGCAATGGCAATCCCATATTTCATCCTCATCAGTTCTGCCAGCATTTCAGCTCTGGGAATGACCGGGATGGATTGCTCCCGGGCGGCCTGTACCTCTACGTTGTCCTCGCTGATGGCGCTGGATACAACAACGACGTGTTTACCTCTGATATTCTGCGCACTGTGGTTGTGGCGGATGTCAGCTCCCAAGTCCTTCAGATGATCGGTTACCCGGTTTGAAGAAGGATCAGAACCGCTTACCTCATAATCCTGATTGATAAGAACTTCAGCGATTCCGCTCATTCCTGACCCTCCGATCCCAATAAAGTGAATCCGTTGTATTTTTCCTAGAAACATGACAGAACATAATTTCCTTGTATTTTTCCGGCATGACCGGATTTAGGATTTGCGTCTGCCAGTAAATCCATGCAGATCTGGCGAACTTTTTCCGTAGCATCCCGGTTGCCTAACTGATAGCTGTTTTCTTCCATTTCCTCCAACCGTTCAGGGTCCTCTATAGCGCGAAGAATGGATTGGGCAATACGCGGGCCTGACAATTCATGGTCGAGCACCAGTTCACCGGCATTGGCGGCATCCAGCAACCGCGCATTTTTTTCCTGATGATTATGGGCCGCATGGGGATAAGGAATTAAGACAGATACTTTTCCGCAAGCGGTCACTTCCGCCAGGGTCGTGGCACCCGCCCGGCAAATCACTAAGGAGGCTTTACGGTATTGCTCCGCCATGCCATCGATAAACGGCCTGACATCATGGGAGAAACCACTGTTTTCATATACGCGTTTCACCATTGCAAAATCGCTCTCACCTGTCTGGTGGGTGATATGAATATTTCCTCTTTTGGAAGTAAGAGATTCCAAGGCTTCCATCATGGCTACATTAATGGAGTGGGCCCCTTGACTGCCTCCCAGGACCAGCACGCGGAAGAGTCCTCGGGGACCTTTGGGAAATGCCTCTCGAGGCTGGCAGAATTCTTCGCGAATCATGTTTCCTGTTACCGTGACTTTATCCCGGGAAAAAAACCTTGCCGATTCTTTGAATGAAACCGCCACTTTGTCGGCGATCTTTCCCAGCCATTTGTTGGTGAGCCCGGGAATAGAGTTTTGTTCATGGATAAGAATGGGAATCCGTAATATCCAAGCGGAGAGAACCAGGGGCCCTGATGTGTATCCGCCCACACCTACCACCAGGTCAGGCCGCTTCCTGATCAGGAAACACATGGACTGGGCGGTGCCCACAGGCAATTTGACCCAGGACATCCAGCGGCTGAGGCGTTTTTTGCCAAGCAAACCTGCTGAGAGAATGGTTTTCAACTCAAATCCTTCACGGGGAAGAACTTTTGCTTCGAGACCTTTTTGGGTTCCCACAAATGCAATTTCAATATCCATATCTTGCCTCTTGAGCGCTTTAGCTAAAGCGATTCCTGGATAAAGGTGGCCACCAGTGCCACCACCGGCTATGACAACTCGTTTTCGCATTCAATCATTATCGATGTCTTACCGTTTGCTCCGAAATATTCAGCAGAACGCCTACTGAAAGCATGGTGATTAACATTGATGACCCGCCCATGCTGATGAAGGGCAGGGTTAATCCCTTGGTTGGGAGAAGCCCTACGGTTACTCCCAGGTTGATAAAAGCCTGAAACCCGATCAAAAGAGTCAAGCCGGTTGCCAAATGAGTTCCAAACGGGTCTTTGGCCCGGCAAGCGGTGACGAAACCTCGCCAGATCAATATTGAAAACAGGAGAATAATTGCCGTTGTTCCCAATAACCCCAGTTCTTCCCCGATGACGGAAAAAATAAAATCCGTGTGGGCTTCGGGAAGATAAAAAAGTTTTTGATGGCTGGCTCCCAACCCGGTTCCCCAGTACCCGCCTCTGCCAAAAGCGTAAAAAGACTGAATGGCTTGGAACCCTGCATTTGAAGGGTCTTGCCAGGGATCGAGAAAAGCGATAATTCTTCGGGTTCGGTATTCTGCACTCAGGATTGCCGATGCTATAAAGGGAATCAACGCAAGTACGGAAAGAAACAGAAACTTTTTTCTTAGACCGGCGACAAAAAGCATTGTGAAGGTGACCAGGCAAATAATTATGGCGGTGCCAAAATCGGGTTGAAATAAAATCGGAACGAAAAAGAAACCCAGGACGACCAGGTTGGGAAGGTAGCCGTAAGCGAAGTCCCTCAGTTTGTCGGCTCTTTTGACCAGAGATTTGGCGATAAAAAGAACGAGGGTAAACTTTGCCAGCTCTGAGGGTTGAAATGAAAACCCCCATAGGGTTAGCCATCTTCGCGCTCCCCGGACCTCCTTGCTGATTTCCGGAAACATAACAGCAAGCAAAAGCAGAAAAGTCGCCAGCATGATGGGGTAGGTGTGCTGGTGTAATTTGTGGTAGTCCAGGTTTTTGACCACGAGCAGAACCCCTGTTCCCAGAAGGCACCAGACAGCCTGGCGTTTGAGAAAATAATAGGAGTCGTTGTATTTTTCCAAGGCATACACAGCGCTTGAACTGAAAACCATAACGATACCAACCAGAACCAGAACGGCCACGGTGATGCCCATTAATGAATCCGAATGTTTTTCCTGAGATGTAGCCAATATCCATTATCCTTCCAGGTTTTTAACAATCGTTTTAAAACAGTTTCCCCGGTCCTCGTAATCTTTAAACATGTCAAAACTTGCGCAGGCCGGTGAGAGGAGAACGACATCCCCTTTCTCAGCTTTTGCTTTTGCCAAACGAACTGCTTCTTCCATGCTATCGCTTTCTTCATAACCGAAGGAGCCGTTCAGAATCCCTTTAAACTTGTCGCGGGTCTCGCCGATGAGAACCAGGTGTTTGACTTTTTCTTTCATCAGTTTCTTTAAAGGAGAAAAGTCTGTTTCTTTATCTTTTCCACCTGCGATGAGAATGATAGGACGGTCAAAAGTGTTCAATGATTTGCAAACAGAACCTACGTTGGTCCCCTTGGAATCGTTGACGAAATCGACGCCGTTCATGGTGCGGACCCATTCCAGACGATGCTCAAGAACCGTAAAGTTTTTTAAAGCTTGTAGAATGGCCTCTCGCGATACATTGAGAAGCAAAGCGACGGCAATGGCAGGGAGGATGTTTTCGACCTGCCACCGCAGTCCTCTGGACAGCGATTCAAGGGATATGATTTCCCTCTCATTGTTTTGAAGTCGGGCGATAATTTTGTTCCCACGCAAAAATATCCCTTTATCAAGCTCAGTTTGAGTGCTGAATAAAATGCGCTCAGCCGGGCAGTCTTTTCCAAGGTTGCGGGTATTTGGATCATCCTGATTCAGTATCAAAAAATCATTTTGGGTTTGGTGGGCACAAATTTTTTCTTTCAGCTCAATATAGATTTTAAAATCTTTATGCCGGTCCATGTGGTCCGGACTAATATTTAGAATGACTGAAACTATAGGGTGAAGTCCTGACGTGGCTTCCATTTGAAAACTGGAAAGTTCAAGAATTCTGTAATCCGCACCGCCCTGATCCAGTAAAGAAATAAAAGGGGTTCCGAGATTTCCTCCCGCATGTACGGTTTTTCCAGACTGACTGATAATCTCAGCGATCAGGCTAGTGCAGGTGGATTTGCCATTAGTTCCGGTGATGGCAATGATGGGAACAGTATTGAACCGATTCGCCAGCTCAATTTCGCTGATGATTTCGATTCCTGCCCGGTTTGCGTTTTCAAGAAACAACGAATGAATGTCCACTCCCGGACTCAATACAACCAGTTCAGTGTCAGAAGGTGGTTCGGAATTTTCGAAACGGGTTTTCACATCAGCACGCAATTGTTTCAAGGACTCTAATAATTGCTCGCGAGGCTTATTGTCCGTCACCGTGACACGGGCTCCCTGCCGGGAAAGAAAATTAGCGGCAGCGATGCCCGTTTTGCCAAGTCCGATTACGCATAGATTTTTGTTTTTAAGTTCCATCATTACCTGAGCTTCAGGGTACTGAGACTGATCATGGCTAAAATCACCGCGACAATCCAGAATCGCACAATGACTTTGGGTTCTGACCAGCCTAATTCCTCAAAATGGTGATGAAGCGGAGCCATTTTGAAAAAACGTTTTCCACCTGCGTATTTGAAATAACCGACCTGAATGATTACGGACAGTGCCTCAATCACGAAAACACCGCCAACAAGAATCAGCAGGAGTTCGTGCTTGACGATCACCGCAATGGTGCCCAACAATCCTCCCAGAGATAATGCTCCTACATCCCCCATAAATATCTGGGCGGGATAAGAGTTGAACCAAAGGAAACCCAAGCTGGCCCCCATAATGGCCGAACTGGCGACAGCGATTTCTCCCGCATCTTTGATGTGCTGAATACGAAGGTATTCCGCAAAATTGAAGTGCCCGCAGATATAAACGATACCGGTATAAGTAAACGTGGCAATAATAATGGGGCCGGTTGCCAACCCGTCTAAACCATCAGTTAGATTTACGGCGTTGGAGGTCCCCACTATTATGAAAACAATAAAAACCAGGTAGCCGACTCCCAGATCAGGCTGGAACCCTTTGAAGAAAGGGACCGATAAGCGCGTGGCATAATCTGCGCGGGTAGGATCGAAATACAGCAGGTAAATTCCAATCGCCAGGCTCAGCAAGACCTGAAGCAAAATCTTTTCTTTTGCGCTGATGCCTTCCCCCTTTTTTAATTTCAGGATATCGTCACGGAGCCCGATGGCTCCGAAGCCAAGAGCGGAAAGCAGAACAAGCCAGATATAATGATTGCTTAGGTCAGCCCAGAGCAGGGTCGAGCATCCGAATGTTGCCAGAATAAGCAGTCCGCCCATCGTTGGAGTTCCGGACTTGGAATTATGGTGTTGTGGTCCATCACTGCGGATTTTTTCCTCTATCTGAAATTTCTGCAAAACGCGAATCATCAGGCCACCTAGAATAAGACTCAATCCCAATGCCGTGATCCCGGAATATGCAGACCGGAAGGTGATGTACTTAAAGACATTAAATATTGAATAATCCGAACTGAGCGGATAAAACAAGTGATAAAACATTTTTAATTATTATTCGCGATAAAAATTTGTAATATTTTTTCCATTGCTGTTCCTCGTGAGCCCTTGAACATTACACAGTCCCCACTCCTCGCCTCCTGGATTAAAAACTCAGCCGCCTCCTGATGGTCGGTGAATTCCAGAATTTGAATTTTTTCTCCTGCAAGGGTTTGAGCGCTTTTTGCTGACAGGCTTGCCAGCTTTCCCACCGTGACCAGAATGTTTGCTTTGGATTGGGCAATTTCTTCTCCTAAATTTTTATGTGCGGGGATAGATCGATCCCCCAACTCGAGCATGTCTCCGATAACGAAAATCCGTCGACCTCGGGTTTTAAAGTTGTCCAGAGTTTTCAAGGCTTCGGTCATGGACCGGGGATTGGCGTTGTAAGCATCATTTATAAGATCGATTCCTTTATGCCGAAGCTGCTCATTGCGTTGGGACATGTGTTGGTAATTTTCCAGCCCGCGGGTCATGGTCTCTTCCTGAATCCCCAGCGAATAACCGGTTGCCAGCGCAGCAAGGGTGTTATAAATGTTGTAGTAGCCAAGATAAGGAAGGCGAATGGAAAGAGTTTTATCGAAAAGCTTGACCTTGAATCGAAATCCCAGGTTGTCCTTACTTTCTATTTCACTTGCCCAAACATCCGCAGGCTGGTCGATGCCAAAGGTAACGGTTCTGGCGCGAAGTGACCGGGCCAGCTCTAGAACCAGCGGATCGTCGGCGTTGACAATGGCGGTGCCTTTTTCCGTCAATGAATCAAACAACTCCCCTTTTGCGGACTGGATATCTTTGAGGTTCTTCAATTGCACCAAATGTCCTTCGGAAATGTTGGTGATCACGCCAATATCCGGTTGCGCGATCTCTGCCAGTCTTTTAATCTCACCCATCGCGCTCATCCCCATTTCAAGAACCCCCACTTCATGAGAGAGTTCCCTTTTCAGAAGAGTCAGGGGCAGGCCGATATGATTGTTCAGGTTGCCTTGAGCCTTCAAAGTCTTGAATTTAGTTTCCAATATTGAAGCGATCATTTCTTTAGTGGTTGACTTCCCATTTGTCCCGGTAACGGCAACAACCTTGAACGGAAATCGTTTTCTCTGGAAGCCTGCCAAATCTTGTAAGGCTTTAAGCGTGTCCGGGACCTGGATCACAAATGGTCCGGATTCAACCGGGAGCTTCTCCGGATTGGACAGAATGATTCCTCCAACCTTTTTATCAATCACGTCAGCGAGAAAGTCATGTCCGTCAAAACGCTCTCCTTTAATGCAAACGAATAGTTCTCCTCTTGAGACCGTCCGGGAATTTATGGATACTCCCCGGAATAGACAATCAGGATCTCCTTGCAGGAGTTGTCCTCCAATAGCATTGAGGCAATCTTGTGCTTGACCTTCCATCAATTGTTTCGCTTCCTTAAAGCTGAACGGGCGACCTCCCGATCATCAAAGTGAATGGTTTGTGTCCCCAGAATCTGATAATCCTCATGCCCTTTTCCCGCAATGAGAACCAAATCGTTTTTGCCTGCGAGACGGATGGCGTGCTCAATAGCCTCTTCCCGATTGATGATTGCCGTATAATCGTCACCCTCCCGGGCAGAAGAAGGGACGCCCTGAAGAATGTCTTCAATGATCTGTTCAGGGTCTTCCGATCTGGGGTTGTCAGAGGTGATGACGGAATAATCCGCTTCATTTAAAACGGCTTTTCCCATAGCTTTTCTTTTCCCCTTGTCTCTGTCGCCGCCACAACCGAACACCACGATCAGTTTTCCTTCCGTAAAAGCTTTTGCTGCGGAGATTGCGTTGGATAGCGCGTCATCGGTGTGCGCGTAATCTACCAGCACGGAAATCCCCTGGCTGTTTTCAATGCGTTCGAATCGACCAGGAATAGGTTGGATTTGGCGAAGCACTTCCTGAACCCTTCCGAGGGAAATATCCTGAACCATAGCGCCTGCCACAGCAGAGAGAAGGTTGTAGACATTGTGTTGACCGAGAAGGTTAGAGAAGATTTCTTTAGTTCCAAAAGGAGTTTTCAGGGTAAATTGGCAACCCGATTTTGTGAGCACAATATCTTCAGCCTTAAAATCCGCATTGCTGTCAATGCCTGTGGTGAAGGAACCCGCTTTAAATTCTTCGAAAAATTTCTGCCCGACTGTGTCGTCAATATTAAAAATTCGGTGTTGCACCCGGTTTTCCAGAAAAAGTTTTTTCTTGGCGTTTTTGTAGTGCTCCATATCACCATGAAAATCCAAATGATCGCGGCTTAGATTGGTGAAAATACCCGCCTTGAAACGCATGTCATGAACACGGCTTTGGTGTAAGGCGTGGGAAGAAACCTCCAGAATACACTTTTCAATTTTTTCTTCGGTCATTTCGTTTAACATTCGGTTCAAATCCAGGGACTCAGGCGTGGTGACGGGGGCTGGAAAATTTTTGCCATCGTAATGGTAATCGATGGTGCCGATAACCCCGATTCCCTCCGCCCGGAATAAAGCTTCAAGAATATAGGATGTAGTGGTTTTCCCGTTTGTTCCGGTAATTCCTGTTAAGGCTAATCGTTCTGACGGACTGTGGTAAAAATTGGCGCTGACGATAGAAAGCGCTTTCCGGGAATCTTCGACGTGCAAGGCTGTGACATCGCGCGATCCCAATCCAAGTTCATTTAGAGAATCAAGAGGTGTTTGTGTAATAAACACCGACGCTCCCTGGGCGACTGCATCTTTTATGAACGTGCCCCCATCCAAGTTCCCACCGGGTATGGCCACAAACAAGCTGTCTGTCCCGGCTTTTCTGGAATCGTAGACGATTTCGCGAATTGTCTGGTTCATGGTTCCCAGAATATTGGTCACGGGCAACCCTGAGATTAAATGTGAAAGTTTTGTATTGTCAGTCACGTTTAGATAATCACTTTCAGGATACGACTTTGTCGAAATTGTTGTTTGCATCAGGCTCGATCAAGAATAAAAACACGTTCTTTGCTTGACGGAACGTTTAAATAACGCAACGTCTTTTTTGCTATTTGCCGAAATACCGGTGCGGCCACAACACTTCCCCAATGCGATCCCTGGGGGTTGTCGATCATTACCAAAATCAAAAGACGTGGAGAATCCGCCGGAGCAAAACCAATAAAGGAGGAAATGAATTCTGTTTTGGAGTAGGACCGGGTTTCCATGTTATATTTTTGAGCCGTTCCGGTTTTTCCCGCCACGTCAAATCCTTCAAGTGCCGCTTTTTTTCCGGTACCTGTTTTCACCACCGACTTGAGAACTTCGACCAATTGGCGGCTGGTTCTTTCAGAAATGACTCGCCGGATTTTTTCAGGCTTAAATTGTTCCATTACCTGTCCGTTTTTAATAAGCGCACGGGTGATTTGAGGTACCATAAGATTTCCGCCATTAGCAATTGCCGCCAAGGCACTGACCATTTGTATAGGAGTGACAGCGATCTCGTGACCAAAAGAAATAGAAGCGAGAGACATGGTGGTCCAGTTTTTCTGGTCCTTGAGTTGTCCCGCAGATTCACCGGGTAGGGATAAACCGGACTTTTCACCGAACCCGAATTTCCGGATGTATTCATAAAATGGTTTTCTGCCAACCTGCTGGGCAATTTTGATTGCGCCGATATTGCTGGACTTGGCAATAATCTCACGCATGGTCAGCCAGCCGAACTTACGATTGGAAGCCTCCCCGATCTGGACGTTTCCGATTTTCAGTTTCCCGTTTTCACAAAAGAAAATATCTTGTGGCCTTGCTAAGCCTTTGTCCAGAGCCGCGGCGGCAACAATGGGTTTGAATATCGATCCAGGCTCGTAAGAGCTGGCGATGATTTTATTTTTCCAGACTTGGGCGGAAAACGCCCCGTAGTGGTTAGGGTTGAATTGGGGAACGTTGGCCATCGCATAAATTTCCCCCGTATGGGGATTCATGACCACGGCCATCCCTGAGTCCGCTTTAAAACGTTCGACCTGTTTCTTTAAATGGTATTCAGTGGTGAACTGAATAACCTCATCCAAGGTTAGAACCAAGTCATAACTCCCGGGTCTGGAATTGTGCAATCTATTGAAAGATTGAATATTTCTTCCACGCGCATCACGCTCCATAACTTGCCTGAAAGTAATGCCTTTGAGCTTGGGTTGGTAGGCGTGCTCGATACCGGCAAGACCCTGATTGTCCATGCCGACAAAGCCCAGGACGCTTGCCGCAAGTTCACGTTTTGGATAAAATCTCTTTTGCTCGGATATATATCCTACACCTGACAGCCCTGCTTGTTTCAGCTTGGCAACCTCATCGGGAGAGCATTTCCGCTTGATCCATACAAAATGTTTTTTAGAAGAAATCTTTTTATAGATCTGATCCTGGTTCAGTTTCAGCGTGGCTGAAAGAATGCGGGCGGCGGATTTCCGGTCCAGTATTTCCGAGGGGTTTACATAAACCGATTCCACTTCGACATTTCGCGCGAGTTCGTTCATATTGCGGTCAAAGATCACCCCACGTCCGAAATGTGTTTTAACCGTACTCAGGTACTGCTTTTCGGATTGCGCTACGAGAGTGTCATGCTGGATGATCTGCAGAAAAACGAGCCGGGCGATCAAGGCTGCTCCAAACAGGAAGAGAAAAAAAGAGACAACTTTCAGCCGGGTTTTAATGCTGTCTCGAAACGTTCCCGTGATCTGTTTATTTTGTTTTGCCATGACGGTTACTTAAGGAAAATGGTGATCACTTTATCTATATCGAGCTCTTTCATCCCCACCTCGTTTTTAGCGAGAAGATAAACGCGATCCAAGGATCTCAGGCTTTCGCGTTCAAGATTGAGCAGATGGTTTTCTTTCAACAAATCTCTATGTTCTTTGGCCAAATCCTGATATTCATAGGCCAGTTTGATTTTCTTGACATTGGGCCAAACCAGGGCCAATGCCCCGAGCATGAACAGGACGGAGATCGAAATAACCATCCAGAAATCTATAGAGGAAACATGGAGCCGGCCTTGGATAAGCCTGCGAACTCCATCAAACATAAATCCTTTCCGCGACCCTTAATTTTGCGCTTATTGATCTCGGGTTTAGCGCCACCTCTTCTTCCGAAGGCACAATAGGTTTGCGAGTTAAAATTTTCAGAGTCTGTGTTCTCCCACAAATACACATAGGGATTTTAGGTGGACAGGAACACCCTTTTTGTTCATCTCGAAAAAATGTTTTCACAATTCTGTCTTCCAGAGAGTGAAATGAGATCACCACCAAACGGGCGGTTGAATTGAGAAGGCCGATCACATCCTGCAAAGCTAATTTCAGTTGTTCCAGTTCATCATTGACGGCTATCCTCAAAGCCTGAAACGTTCTTGTAGCAGGATGGATCCGTGTGTGGCGGGGCGATGCCACTGCCCTTGCTACGATTCTGGAAAGCTGGCCGGTTGTGGTGATGGGACGCTCTGCCTGTTCTTTGCGAATTGCGCGGACGATTCGCTTTGAGTAGCGCTCTTCGCCAAAATTTTTAATAATGGCTACCAGTTCCGCATCAGAAAGTTTTTTCAGAAGGTCGGCGGCTGAAGTTTTCTGGGAGGGATCCATTCGCATGTCAAGCGGGCCATCATGTTGAATGCTGAAGCCACGCTCGGGCGTGTCCAACTGGGGCGAAGAGACCCCCAAATCCATCAGCAATCCAACTATATGGGTGATCCCGTGTTGAATCGTGAGGCTTTTAAGGTCTCCCAGGTTGCCGTGGGTCAGAGTTACCCTGTCTCGAAAAGGAGACAGCCTTTTCCTGGCGCGCTCTATTGCGGAGCGGTCCCGGTCGATTGCGAAAACCCGGACTTCAGGAGCTGTATTTTTAAGGATGAATTCCGTATGGCCTCCATCCCCGAGTGTGCCATCCACGATTACACCCTCCATGTGAACATTCAGGTAATGAAGCACTTCGTTTTTCATTACCGATTCGTGGTACGCTGGCATGATATTTTTGGCTACTCCATAGATGGCTTATGTCGATGGAACGCCCTGGCCTTTTATGCTTCCCCCTGCTTGGACCATTGCTTGGGGGACCAGACCTCAAAGGTTTTGGACATTCCAACCAGAATGGCTTCTTTATTCAGCCCTGCAATTTCTCTCTGGTTGGCAGGGAGCAATATCTTTCCAGATTTCATTTCGCACTCAGTCGCTCTGGAATAAAATTCGCGTAGTCGGTTTCGGTCGGCTTTATCGAAAGCATTTAAGTCGCTTAACTTTGCCTCGTTTTCAGACCACTCTTTCTGGGGAAAGACGACTAGATAATTATCCATCACACACACCACCAGTTGCGGGCCGAACTGCTCCAGCGCATTGCGGAACTTCGCCGGCACATTGAAGCGGCCCTTGTCGTCCAAACTGATGTTGTAGGTACCTAAAAAACTGTTCATCGACAGAGTTCACCAAATTCCTATAACTTTGACAGAAAATTACACTTTGAGACACTTTTATACACAATCCTAACATAACCCGACAATCTGTCAACAGAAAAGGAGAAAAAATTATTGAAAACCTGTGTCGGGGAAAAGGGGCTAACTTTTTATTTAAACAGGGTTTGATCGGTTCCGGATGGTGGGAGAATGCCCTTTTTTTGAAGCAAGGGCCAAATCAGATAATGACACCGCTATTATCGGAACCGGCTGAAGGGGTTATTTCAAGGCAGAATGTAATGAGGAAGGGAAGCTAGGCAGGAAAGAGTGTAAAATGGAGTTGTTACTATATACGTGACATCCTTGTTCCACAAATTAAGGACGGGGATTAATTTTATCCCTTTCTTTTTCAAGGGATTTGCTTTGACAAGGCCAAATTCTGAATGCTAATATGAAAAAAAGACTCAAAGAATTAATAAAATTCTTTAGCCAGAGGATGTGAGCGGGTTATGCAGCAGAAAAAAGTAAAATTTTTAGTGGGCAGCTTGCTGATTGTGGGTGCCATTGGTTATTTGATAACCATGGGGATCAGCAATACCTCGCAGTATTTCTTTACCGTGGATGAATTGATGAGCCAAAAAGTCTCCTTTGCGGGTACGGGAATGAAGGTAAAGGGAAATGTGGTGAATGGCTCTATTCAGAGAGATCCTGATGACTATTTAAATGTGAAGTTTTTAATCGAAGAGAAGGACGCCTCGTTAAAGGTGTCTTATCAAGGCGTGACGCCGGATATGTTTATAGATGGCGGTGAGGTGGTGGTTGAGGGAGCTTTAGGAAAAGACGGAGTTTTCCACGCCAACACTTTATTGACCAGTTGCCCATCGAAATATGAAGCTGAAAAAGAGGCTGGAAAGATGCACCCGGGAACATTTCCTAAAGCCGATAAGTATCGGGAGCCGGGCCTCAATAAAGTGGAAGCCTTGCCGAAAACAACAATCTGACCTCCCTGTAAAATCGAGTAACCCAGCCATCCCGCAATAGAGCGGAATAGAAGGCGTTTATATAGAAACCATGAACGATATTGGTGAATTTACATTACTATTGGCCTTGGCAACGGCTCTCTATGGTTGTGTTGCCTATGTCATGTCAGCCCGTGGCAACCGCATCGATCTTTATCTAAGTGCGGACAAGACCCCAATTATTGTTTGGGCGTGCGTTGTCATCTCTTCCATATGTCTGTGGAAGGCTTTTCTTACCGATGACTTCAGCCTTCAATATGTCTGGGCCTATTCCAACCGTGAGCTCGACACGTTTTATAAAATTTCCTCGTTTTGGGGCGGACAGAAAGGTTCTCTTCTTTTCTGGACTCTGCTTCTTAGTACATACATGCTCGTGGTTTATTTCCAGAATCGGAAAAAAAATCTCAGGGTGGTTCCCTATGCGATGGCGATCATGCTTCTCATCGTTGTGTTTTTTCTTTTCCTGATTAATTTTTCGACCAATCCCTTTGAGCGTATCCCTCTACCTCCCGAAGATGGGCGCGGTTTGAATCCGCTTCTGCAAAATTACTGGATGGTGATCCACCCGCCAACATTGTATTTGGGATATGTGGGTTTTACGGTTCCTTTCGCGTTTGCGGTAGCGGCCCTGATCAGCAAGGATTTAGATGACGGCTGGATTCGCATGACCCGGAAGTGGACTTTGCTGTCCTGGTTTTTTCTCTGCATGGGCAATTTGTTTGGAGCTTCCTGGGCTTATGTGGAACTGGGCTGGGGCGGTTACTGGGCTTGGGACCCTGTTGAGAACGCCGCGTTCATGCCTTTGCTGGTTGCAACCGCTTATTTGCATTCGGTGATGATCCAGGAAAAAAAGGACATGATGAAAGTCTGGAACATGTCTTTGGTTCTCCTGACTTTCGCGATGACAATTTTTGGAACGTTTATTACCCGGAGCGGCCTCATCCAATCGGTTCATACCTTTGATGAAGCAACATTGGGGTATTATTTTCTGGCGTTTCTGTTTGTTATTATTTTCGCTTGTGCCGCCTTGATTATTGCGCGGCTCCCTCTGTTAAAAAGTGCGAACGAGTTGGATTCTTTTTTGTCTCGAGAGAGCAGTTTTTTGTTTAATAACCTGGTTTTGCTGGGAATTGCTTTTGCTACTTTCTGGGGAACTATCTTTCCGATTATCTCAGAAGCCGTACGGGGTGTGAAGATTACGGTTGGGCCGCCCTTCTATAACCAGGTCAACGTGCCCATTGGGCTTGCGCTTTTGGCGCTCATTGGCATTGGTCCTGTTATCGCCTGGCGTCGGGCCACATTTTCAAACCTGAAGAAGAACTTTTTAAAACCTGTCAGCGCCGGCATTGTGGCGGCAGTGGTGTTGTTCCCGGTTATTCCGTTAGGAAACAGAACAGAGATTTATACTTATATAACATTTGTGCTTTGTGTTTTTGTGTTGACCAGTATGTTTACGGAATTTTACAAGGGAACGGTTTCTAGAATGGGTTTGCATGATGAGTCTGCTGTTGGGGCTTTGGCAACCATGACCTGGCGCAACAAGAGGCGTTATGGCGGTTACATTGTTCATATGGGTGTGGTGTTGATTTTTGCTGGCATTGCAGGGTCCCAGGCTTATGGGACCCATACGGAAAAACACCTGCAAATTGGTGAATCCTTTGAAATAAGAGGATACACCATCACCTATGAAAAACTGATCGCGGTGGAAGCCACGAATGTCAAAACCCGAATCATTGCCCAGCTTGCGGTAGAGCGTGATGGAAAACGATATTGGACGGGCCACCCTGAAAAAGAATTTTATAAAGGGCAGAACCAGCCGGTCTCGGAAGTGGATGTCTTGTCAACCTGGAAAGAGGATTTATATATGATCCTCGCTGATTTTCGGGAAGATGAGTCGGCAACGATAAAAGTGTATGTGAACCCGATGGTCAGTTGGTTGTGGACGGGTGGATGGATTATTGCTTTTGGATCGATGATCTCCATGTGGCCGGATCGGCTGGAGCAACGCCGCCGCCTGGAGAGGGTCCGCAGGCAGGAACAGTTGTTCCCTTCCCCTGCACAGGAGTAACCGGATGCAGACTTTAAAGGGGGTCTCTATTTATTCGGTAATTTTCTCTAAGGCAACGCCCTTATTTTATAAGGGCCACTCATGGCCAAAAGCAATTTTCAGAGATGCTCTAAAAGTATTAATGGGATTATTGATGTTGGTTTGGATTTCGGTAGGCCAGGTGTCTATTGTAGGTGCCGGGGCTCTTTTGCAGGATCTCGAAAACGCGTTGATGTGCAAGTGTGATGACAAGTGTGGAAAAGTTCTTATGAATTGCACCTGTTCCACTGCCGATAAAACCCGTGCCAATTTTTCAAAAATGCTGGAATCAGGTCTCACCGTAGAGCAAATCATAAAAATGCAGGTGGATGAATATGGAGAAACCGTATTGTCCGCTCCTACCAAATTTGGATTCAACCTGACTGCATGGCTGACTCCGTTTGTGGCCCTGGTTGCAGGAGGCTTTGGGGTTCGCAAAGTTCTTCTCGCTTGTGTGGGGAAAAAAAGCGATTCCACAGAAATTCCGGTGCCTGAACCCGAAATTTCAGAAAAATACTCCAAACGATTAAAAGATGAATTAGATGGGATCGAGTTATAGGAATGGGATTCATCCACTTCTTAGAATTGATTCTGATCGTTGCGATCCTGCTGGCAGTAGGAATCCCGCTTTTTGGGAAATTGAAACTCAAAAAGCTGGTTGAAGCGGTGGACCCTACCAGTGATAAATATAAGCATCTTTTGGTGCGTAAAGAAGAAACGCTGATTTCTATTAAAGAACTGGAATTCGATTTCAGCACGGACAAAATCTCCGAGCCCGATTATAAGGTGCTTCGCCACAGGCTGGAAGCCGAGGCAACGGAAATCCTGGAGCGTCTGGACCAACTGGAACAGGAACACAGAAAAAAACTAACCCCGCAGTAATCATTGAACCTGGCGTAATGGTTTAGCAGGTTTTTGAGCCCTATTGAGAATGGTAGACCATCCCAAACCCGACTCCTCCGATTTCGCTATTGAAGTTCGCCATCTGCTAAAAGAGTTTGGGGTGCTGAAGGCGGTAGATGGCATCAGCTTTGAATTGAAGCGCGGAGAATTTTTATCGGTGTTCGGTCCGAATGGAGCAGGCAAAACCACCTTGATCAAAATTCTTACTGGATTGACCCGGCCCTCATCAGGAACGGCCCGGGTTGCCGGTTATGAAGTAGAGGAGGGTAGACCCGAAATGCGGCGCGAGATCGGGGTCATTTCTCATTCGACCGCCTTATATGCGGATTTGACCCCCATGGAAAACCTGGTTTTTTATGGCAAGATGTATGGGCTGGAATGTCCTGAGGAGTCAGCTTTAGCGAGTCTTGAAGATGTGGGACTGGCGCCCCGAAGACATGACCGGGTGAGAACTTTTTCCCGGGGAATGGTTCAGAGGCTATCCATCGCCAGGGCCATTCTGCACGATCCGTCTATTTTATTTCTGGACGAGCCTTTCACCGGCCTGGACCTCCACGCCTCCAACGTTTTCAAGGAGCATCTTCAAAACTTACATAGCAAGAAGAGAACCATATTGATGACCACACACGATGTTTCCCGCGGGCTGGAAATGTGTGACAAGGTGGCTTTGCAGGTGATGGGCCAGTTTGCTTTTTTTGAAGATGTCAAAGAGGTCGATAAGGAAAACTTCGAGACGATGTATTTTGATGCGGTTCGCAATAACCAGTTCACCATGGGCATTCGTCAACACTGACAGGGGAGGCAGATAGCAAGAGCCCGTTAAGCCGAGATAACTCTTTGCCAGCCAAATAGAGTATTTCTCATTTACCCCTGCGGGGCATGAAAGCCAAGGAAGGGGTATCACAGCCACCGGCGGATCGCCGGCTGAATTCATGAATCTTTTTTTGAATCAAATCACAGCGATTGTATGGAAGGATTTCGTAACGGAACTCAAGACGCGGGAACTGTTCAGCGCGATGTTTATCTTCGCATTACTGGTGATTCTGATATTTATTTTTTCAGTGAACTTGAGTGTCGTCAAGGCCAGTGAAGTTGGCCCGGGGATTTTATGGGTAGCATTTTTATTTTCCGGAACCATAGGCCTGAACCGTTCTTTCATGCTCGAACAAGAAAATGGATGCCTCATGGGGTTGATGCTGGTGCCCGCGGACCGAACAGTTATTTACTTCGGGAAACTGATCAGCAATTTCATTTTTTTATCCATTATGGAATTGTTCATTCTGCCGCTGTTCATGATTTTTTTTAATATCGATATTTTGGAGCACTTGCTCCCACTTTTATTTGTTATATTTCTGGGGACCCTGGGCTTCTGTGCTCTGGGGACCCTGCTGTCTTCATTGGCATCAAACCTAAAATCCCGGGATATCATGTTGCCCATTTTGCTCTATCCTCTTCTGGTACCCATCGTCATCGCAGTGGTTCGAATGACCGGGCAGATTCTGAATGGGGAACCCTTGTCAGGAATGATGAACTGGATTGGTTTGACGGCTTCCTTCGATATCATTTATATTGGTGTCTCCATTATGACGATCGACCATATTCTGGAGGAGTGACGGAATGGATAACCAGTGGTTTTTTTTAGCGGCCAATGTGGTTGTATGGGGCGGCATTATTTATTACGTGTACACAATCAGGCAGCGCAACCGTGCACTTGAAAAAGATCTGGAACTGTTGAAAGAAACCCTGAGCAAGGAAGGATGATGATGAATCCCGACGCGGTAGAAGAAAATCAGGAAGAAGGCAATATTCTGGTCTGGTTGACCGGCCTGGCTTTTCTTGCGGCGATGGTCGCGATATTCATCTATGTCCCCACCGAACAGACCGAAGGTGTGGTTCAGCGGGTCATGTATTTCCATGTACCTTCCGCTTGGCTTTCATTTTTTGCCTTCTTTATAGTTTTTATCTGTTCCATTCTGTTTCTTTGGAAAAAAGAGCGGGAGTGGGACATTTATGCCCATGCCTCGGCAGAGATCGGGGTGATTTTCTGTTCCCTGGTATTGATCACAGGGCCGATCTGGGCAAGGCCTATCTGGGGGGCTTGGTGGGTGTGGGACGCGCGCCTCACTTCTACCCTGATACTCTGGATCATATATGTGGCCTACCTCATGCTCCGGACGCAAAGCGATGCCGGTTCCATGCGAGCCCGTTATGCCGCAGTACTTGGCATTGTCGGGTTTCTTAATATTCCCTTCATCCATTTTTCCGTACTCTGGTGGCGGACGTTCCATCCCCCGCCCAAGGTCATCACCAACGAAGGGATTGGCAAGGGAATGGACCCAACCATGCTGGCAACGCTGGGAATATCCCTGTGTGCTTTCACCCTACTTTATTTCCTGTTGATGGGAGTGCGGGTGCGGCAGGAAAAATTGAAAGATGAAATCGATCGCCTTAAAAGGGAAAAGCTTTATTCGGCTTAAGGACGGACTGCTGGGCCTGTTAATCATTGTGGCCCTGATTTTCCTTGTACTCCGTTTTCAAAAAACTGGCTCGGGAAATCCGCAACAGGAAATCAACTTGAACCAGTTTAAGGCGGAAGAAGCCTATCTGGCCCCCCGGTTTACTTTAAGAAATCTCAAAGGTAATCTTGAAGGGCTTGATGATCATATCGGGAAAGTAATCGTTATTAATTTCTGGGCAACCTGGTGTGCTCCCTGCATTAAGGAAATGCCAAGCTTCGAAACCCTGTACCGTCGCTTCCGTTCGCAGGGGCTGACCGTTCTCGCAGTCAGCCTCGATAAAGATGGTTCTTCCAAAGTCCAGGACTATGTGGATAAGTTCAAATTATCCTTTCCAGTTTTACTGGATACCGAAGGGATTGCCGAAAAGCTCTACCCGTCTTTTACCATTCCGTTCACCTATGTGATCGATAAGCAAGGAAGGGTTGCCGCTCGTATCGATGGTGCCAAGGACTGGGAATCAGCCGAAACATTCAAGGCGGTGGAATATCTTTTAAAACAATAACCAGGATGCATTCAATGAAAAATGAAGATAAAGCTCAGTCTGCCAATGAACAATTTTATAAAGCCTTTAATAAAAGAGATATTGAGGCGATGAAGCGGGTTTGGGAAAATGATGAAAGGATAACCTGTGTCCACCCCGGCTGGTCTCCTTTAAACGGATTCGAGCCGATCCTGAATAGCTGGGCAGGCATTTTTGAAAATTCAGGAAATATGGAGATTCGAATTTCCGATGTGCGAGTCCTGGCTTCAGAGGATCTTGCCTGGGTTTCTTGCACCGAGAAGCTTTTTACCATCGCCGAAAGCGGGGTGCTGGCTTCCCAGGTTTTTGCCACCAACTTGTTTCACCTTGAGGGCGATGTCTGGAAGATGGTCATGCATCATGCCTCGCCTGTTCCTGACATCCGGGAAACACAAGATGTCTCAAGGAACTGAAGGTTATCCGGACTGAGGTCAGATATGATCGGGGTTCCAGTTAAAGAATAAACCTGAGGACATCTCTATTTATTCGATAATTTTTTTTACGGCAACTTGCAGGCTCTTATAAAATAAGAGCCTGCTCATGACCCAAAGTAATTTTTAGAGATGCCCCTGAGTCAATGTTTTAAAAAACATGCGACATGATGGCCGGGGGCGATTTCTTTAAGAGCAGGTATTTTTTCTTCGCATTGTTTTTCCTTGATAGGACAGCGGCTGTGAAAGGCACAACCTTTTGGAGGATTAGCAGGATTGGGGATATCTCCCTTTAAGGATACTTTTTGTTTGGACCGTCCGGACTCCAGACTGGGAATTGCGTTCAGCAGGGCAATGGTATAGGGGTGCTGAGGCGAATTATAAATTTGTTCGCTGTCAGCAAGCTCAACGATTTTTCCGAGATACATCACTGCGACCCGGTCACAGAAATATTCTACCACCCCCAAATCGTGAGAGATGAACAGGTAGGAGATATCCAACTTGTCTTTCAAGTCCAACAAAAGGTTAATGACCTGAGCCTGTATGGAAACGTCCAAAGCCGATACCGGTTCGTCGGCCACGATCAGCTTTGGATTCAAAGCGATGGCTCGGGCAATGCCCACGCGCTGTAGCTGGCCTCCACTTAATTCGTGGGGATACCGATTAAAATAATCAGGCGCTAGGCCCACCTGCTCCAAAAGCTGGTTTGCTTTTTCGGCATTTTCTCTCTTGTTCCGGAAACCATGAATTTCAAAAGGTTCTTGAAGGATATGGCCGATGCGTCTTCCCGGGTTGACCGAGGAATAGGGGTCCTGGAATATAATCTGCATTTCCTTTCTAAGGTTTCTCATTTCAGTCTCTTTGAGAGCAAACAAGTCTGTTCCGCAAAAACTCACCTGTCCTGAAGTTGGTTCAATCAGGCGAAGCAAGGTTCGGGCCACAGTAGATTTACCACATCCGCTCTCTCCAACAAGACCCAGCGTTTCTCCTTTATGAAGGATGAAGGAAATTCCATCTACCGCGCGAATCGGTGCAGACGAGGTTTCGAGAAATTTCTTTTTTGGCAGAAAATGTTTTTTGAGGTCCCGAACTACCAGCAGTTCTTCTATATTCATAATGATCCTGGCTCCAGGTGGCAACTAACTTGTCGCTGGGCTTCTATCATGCGCAGTTGAGGGTTTTGGGTTTTACATATTTCCATAGCCCAGGAGCAACGGGGATGAAACGGGCATCCTGACGGACGTTGGTCTAGACTGGGTACGTTGCCCGGTATTTCTTCCAGTCTTGCGCCGGGTCTTTTTTTGGTGCCTAATTTGGGAATAGAAGCTATGAGACCCTTGGTGTAGGGATGAAAGGGATTTTTTAGAAGGGCCTTGGCCGGACCGGATTCTACAATTTCCCCCGCATACATGACCAGCACCCTTTGGGCGATTTCCGCGACCACTCCCAGATCGTGGGTAATGATGAGGATGGACGTTTCTTTTTTTAAACTTCTCAAAAGCTCGAGAATCTGAGCTTGGATAAGAACATCGAGAGCGGTCGTGGGTTCATCGGCGATGAGGACCCTGGGAGAGCAGGCCAGGGCCATGGCAATCATGACGCGTTGTCGCATCCCCCCGCTTAGTTGATGGGGATAGTATTGCAGTTTTTCTTTCGGTGAGGGGAGTTCCACTCGACTCAACAGGTCGGCTGACTTTTGCAGGGCTTCTCGCCGATTCATAGCCGTATGGCGAAGGAGCGTTTCGGCAATTTGTTCTCCTACTGTCAAGACCGGGTTGAGAGAGGTCGTAGGATCCTGGAAAATCATGGAGATGGAGTGACCCCGCAGGTCCTGTAACACTTTCGCTCGGAGAGATAACAGGTCCTGGCCGTCAAAAATAATTTTTCCGCTTAAAATTTCCGCAGGTGGCTCTGGCAAAAGACGAAGAATAGAAAGGGCGCTGACGGTCTTGCCGCAACCGGATTCCCCTACCAGAGCCAGGGTTTCTCCCGGGTTTAAATGAAAACTGATACCATTGACGGCGATCAGCTTTCCCTTGGTAGTGGAAAAAGAAACTGTCAGGTTTTGAATTTCCAGTTCCGGGGATGACATTTATTTATCCGTGATAAATAGGTTGAAACGAACCCATTTGGGTATAAATTAGGTTTTCAAGTTACCAATGTTATAATAAATCCTTCAAACGGGTATTGGTCCTTCCTCAGCATTTTAATTGTTCTTAAGTAAAAAATAAATGAATCCCTTCACAAAAATATTGGTGGTTGAAGACGATCCCGGTTCAGCAAAATTGGTGACTTATCATCTTAGAATGATGGGATTCAAAAATACAACAGAAGTCACGGACGGAAACTCGGCTCTGGAGCATTTAAAAAAGGAAAAAGCTGATTTGGTAATTGCAGATTGGCATATGCCGAATATGAATGGTCTGAATCTTTTTAGAGCTCTTCGGGAAGAGGAATTATGGCAGGATATTCCCTTCCTGATGATCACGGTGGAGAAAGACCATAAAAAGGTGCAGGAAGCTATCCAGGCAGGGGTCCGCGATTATATTGTGAAACCCATTAATGTTGAAATGTTTAAGCGGAAGATTCGTGAGTTGTTTAGGCTTAATGAGGTTTGAATCGAAAAAGGGCGAGCAAGCCGCTGCCAGCGTGATACCCCATTCGGGGCACGCGTGGTATCCTCTTCATTAAGCTTCACGCCCGCGGGCAAAGAGAGATTTCCTTAAAAGGCTATTGGGATTTTACAAGGCACTCCTTTTCAAGTCCCTTACTTACAATATTGTCGCATTTTTTGGGATCGCCCTGAACCACCCCATAGCAATATGCCTGGCTATCCCGGTTTAGGATCAGGGTACAGTAATATATGCTGTGGTCCTTATGTTTGTACCGACTTTCGGGGTTTGAGATTGGGGTCAGGGCGAGACAAAGATTTCGCTCGTCTTCTTTTGAAAGCTTTCCTGTTGGTTTTGCCACAGACCTAAACCCCGTCATCTTCATTTCTGTCATGGGTCCATGTCCATCAACAACTGTTACCGGAGCTACACCGGGGCGTCCCTTTCGAACTTCCTGGGTAATTTCATCGCAAGCTTTTGTATCCGCAACCTCAGCCGCAATGGAGAGTGGAGCCCCAACGAAAAAAGCTA